>CAXTXZ010000518.1:0-3370 GCA_964248015.1 uncultured Rhodopila sp.
AAGCAGTTCCCCCTGGCTCTCCAGCACCGGATAGGCCGCCGCCGCGACCAGGTGCGCGTTGACCCGCTTCAGTTCCCGCAGGATATCAAGGTGCAGCGAGCCGGCCTCGCCCGTTCCAGGTTGTCTCAGGCGCAGTTGCTCCAGATGCGCCGTGGTCGCCTGCGCCTCCATGTCGCGGAAGGCTTGCTTCTCCGCCGCCAGCAGACGGGCCGCGCGCACGTCCTCGGTCACGAACAGCGAGGCGGCGGCGCGCGCGTTGGCGATCAGCCGGTCGATCAGGCCAAGCGCTTCCGCCTGGTCCTCCTTCCGGAAGATCAGGCCCTGCTTGATCCCCTTGGCGGCAAGGCCAAGCAGGTTCCTGCCCACGATGCCGCCCGCGTGCTCCATGTTGGTGGCGAAGCCCAGCACCTCGCGCGCCCGCCGCTGGTCAGCCTCCGTCATCGCCTCAGGGTCGAGCGCCGTTAGATAAGCCTTGATCGCTGTGTTCAGCCTGTCGAGCACGTCGTCAAGCCGCTTGATCTCGGCGAACTGCCGCCGGTCGCCGCGCTCGAAGGTGTCGCGCAACCCTGTCAGCACGGCCTCCAGCACGTCGGCGAGCCGCAGCGCCTCGCGCGCCGCGCCGCCCAGCGCCACAACCGGCGTCTCGCTGGCCGAGGCGTCCAGGTACATCGGCCGCGACGGGTCGGCCGCGGCGATCCGCGACGGCAACAGGCGCCGGAGCAAGGCCGAGTAAGGCGTAAGCAGCGGAAGGAACGCCCGCGCCAGGGCCAGGTTGAACAAGGTGTGGAAATCGGCCACCGCCCGCGCGTTGTCCGGCTCGATCGTCACCAGCAGCGGGCCGAGGACAGGCAGCAGCGGCAGGGCGATGGCGACCCCGAGGGCACGGTTCGCCAGGTTGCCGAGCGGCAGCCGCCGCGCCGCCGGGCCGTCCCCCGCCGCGCCTTCCAGCACCGGGTTGAGCGCGGTGCCCAGGTTGGCCCCGAGCACCAGCGCGAAGGCCGCGTCCGGCGGCACCGTGCCCTTGGCCGCGAACGACATGATCACAAGGATGACGGCGACGGAGGAATGCGCGGCCCAGGTCAGGCCGGCGGCAAGGATCACGTCCAGCAACGGCTGCGTCGCCACCTCTCCCAGCAGGATGCGCAGGCTCGGCACGTCCTCGAACGGCGTGAGCAGGCCGAGGAACTGCCGCAGCGCCAGCAGCGCCAGCCCAAGCCCGATCAGCACGCGGCCAAAATCCCGAGGCCCCGCCGTCGCCCGGCGGAACATCAGGACGCCCACCAGGATCAGCACGGGCGAGACCGCGCCCACGTCGAACGAAAGCGCCTGCACGATCAGCGTGGTGCCGACGTTCGCGCCCAGCATCACCGCCAGCGCCGGCGCCAGGTCCACCAGCCCGCCGGCCGCGAAGCCGGTCACCATCAGCCCGGTCGCGGTGCTGCTCTGCATCACGGCGGTCACGCCGATGCCGGCCAGGAAGGCGGCGCCCCGGTTGCGCAGCGTGCTGTCGAGGAACCCCCGCAGCCGCGCGCCGAACGCCCGCTGCACCCCCGTCTGGATCATCCGCATGCCCCACAGCAGCAGGGCGATGGAGCCGGCAAGGTTCACAAGGGTGAGCGGGAAGATCATGCGGGTCCTGGCATGCTCATCAGGGACGGCTCTCCGGTATCTTGTTCCAGTGCGCCGATCCTGGCTATAGCAGGTCGCCGGAGGGCCGAAAGGTCCGAAGGCGTGAATCTGCTTGAAACAATGCGCCATGGCTGTGGCGGCGCGCGATCAAGGGGTGCGGTCAAGGGCAGTTTCCGCCGCGGGTTCGCGACGGCTGCCAGGCGCGCGCCTCCGCGGCTGGCCGCAAGCTGGCCAGGACGAACGCCGGATCAAGCGCTCCCGCGCGGAATGGGCGGGACGGCGGCGCGCCGGCCATGGCAAGAGCCCATGGCGAAGTCAAAGGAGTCGCCGCCCATGGCCACGGCCCACGAGATCATCCTGGTCGCCGGCGTGCTCTGCCTGCTCGCCATCCTCGCCGGCCTGCTCTCCGCCCGGATCGGCACGCCGCTGCTGCTGGTTTTCATCGGCGTCGGGATGCTGGCGGGCGAGGATGGGCCGGGCGGCATCCCGTTCGACGACTTCCGGACCGCCTACCTCGTCGGCAGCCTCGCGCTCACGGCCATCCTGTTCGGCGGCGGCCTGGAAACGGAGCGCGGCATGATCGAGCGGGCGCTCTGGCCGGCGGTCGCCCTGGCCACGCTTGGGGTGGCGGTCAGCGCCGTGGTCGGCGCGGCGGCCGTCCTGCTGTTCGGCGTGTCCTGGCCGGAGGCGCTGCTGCTCGGGGCGGCCACGGCGCCGACCGACGCGGCGGCGGTTTCGGTCCTGCTCCGCGCCGCAAGGATCGAGGCGCCCGCGCGCGTGATCGCGGCGCTCGAGGTCGAGTCCGGCCTGAACGACCCCATGAGCGTGTTCCTCACAATGGGCCTGGTCGCGTTCCTGACCTCGCCGGAAGGCCTGGACGCGGGCCACGCGGCGCTGCTGTTCGCGGAGGAGATGGGCGGCGGCGCGGCCATCGGCCTGGCCAGCGGCTACGCGCTCCTGGGGCTGTTCCGCCGGCTGAGCATGGAGCGCTCCGTGTTCCCGGTCTTCGCCGTCGGCGGCGCGCTGGCGACGTTCGGCGCCGCGCAGGTTCTCGGCGCGAGCGGGTTCCTGGCCGTCTACCTCGCCGGCGTGGTCGTGGGCAACCACGAGCATCCGGCCCGCCAGCCCGTCACCCGCTTCTTCGGCGCGCTCGGCTGGCTGGCGCAGATCGCGCTGTTCCTCATGCTCGGCCTGCTGGTCACGCCGCATGAGCTGCCGCCTGTCATCCTGCCCGCGCTCGCCGTCTCGGCCGTCCTGATCCTCGTCGCGAGGCCCCTGGGCGTGGCGGCGTGCCTGCTGCCGTTCCGCTGGACGGCGCGGGAAGCCGCGTTCGTCGCCTGGGCGGGCTTGCGCGGCGCGGTGCCGATCTTCCTGACGGTCATCGCGCTGCTCGCGGACGTCAGGGCAGGGCGGGTGCTGTTCAACGTCGTGTTCGTCGCCGTGATCGTTTCCGTCGCCGTCCAGGGCTGGACCGCCGCGCCCGCCGCCCGCCTGCTCAGGCTGAAGGCGGACGATCCCGAGCGGCGCTGAGTCGGTCGGGCGCGGACTGGGCCTGGGCGCCAGGGGCTCGACAACAACCGGTTCGGCGCGCGATCAAGCATGGATCGTGTCCTGGCACGCGTTCGCGCCCAATCCCCGCCCAATCAGCTATAGCAGATCGTCGAAGGGCCGAAAGGCCTGGAGGCATGAATCTGCTTAGGAAACAATGAGCTATGGCACGTCGCAGTCTCAACTGGACTGC
>CAXTXZ010000519.1:0-3363 GCA_964248015.1 uncultured Rhodopila sp.
CACCCATTGTCTCGCTGTCGCGGCACTCGCCCACAATGATGTCGGTCGGCTCGGAGAAGTTCTTCATCAGGCGCGTGCGCTCATCCAGCGTGTCAGGATTGAGGTGCTGCGTCCGCAGGCCGGCAACGCGTTTCTCCCAGGCATTCCGCTCCGCTTCGGCATAGGCTTTTTCGGCAAGAACCTGGCCCAGCAGCGCCTGCCGCTGCTTGAACGCGACAAGGCCGCGGTCGCCCTGCGTCGCGTTCCAGGCGAAATAAGCGGTGACAGAGAGGAAAAACGCGGGTGCCAGCATGATCCTGACCCGCTGCCTCACGCCATTTCCGAGCGACATCATCCCCCCTGGTCCACGTGATAAGTTTAATGCGCGTTTGAGGTGCTTTGAAAGAGAAAGCTTTCCGTTCGAAGGCAGCCGTCCCGCGGGTTCGGCATGTGCCTGCCAGTTGGTGGCCGATCTGCCGCTGATCCTGCCCGGGAGGCTCATGCGCCGGCTGCTCCGGGATGAACGCTTCGCTTTGGCGTTGCCGCGCCTGAGCCGCCTTGTAATGATGCCTCGGCCATGGCCGCGAACCGCCGGGCGATTGCGCGTTGACAGGATCGGACGCCCTGCGCATCGTCCCATCGCTTCAACAGGAAACAGCCACGGATGTCCCAGCACAGCCTTCAACAACCGATCGAGGATCTTTGGGAACAGCGGGACACGCTGTCCTCGGGCACCAATGGCACGGCGCGGGACGCGGTGGAGGCCGCGCTGGAGGCGCTGGACGGCGGGCAGGCGCGCGTCGCGGAAAAATCCTCGGCCGGCTGGACCGTCAACCAGTGGCTGAAGAAGGCCGTGCTGCTGTCGTTCCGGCTGACGGATTCCGGGCCGATGGAGGGGCCGGGCGGCGCGCCGGTGTGGGACAAGGTGCCGATGAAGTTCGCCGGCTGGGGCGAGAACCGGTTCAAGGAGGCAGGGTTCCGGGCGGTGCCCGGCGCGGTGGTGCGGCGGTCCGCCTTCATCGCTCCGGGGGCGGTGCTGATGCCGAGCTTCGTGAACGTTGGCGCGTGGGTGGGACGCAACACGATGGTCGACACCTGGGTGACGGTCGGCTCCTGCGCCCAGATCGGCAAGAACGTCCACCTGTCGGGCGGCGTCGGCATCGGCGGCGTGCTGGAGCCGCTGCAGGCCAACCCGGTCATCATCGAGGACGATTGCTTTGTCGGCGCGCGGTCCGAGGTCGCCGAGGGCGTCGTCGTCGAGCGCGGCAGCGTGCTGTCCATGGGCGTGTTCATCGGCGCTTCCACCAAGATCATCAACCGCGCGACCGGCGAGGTCCACATGGGCCGCGTGCCGGCCTATTCGGTCGTCGTGCCAGGGTCGTTGCCGGGCAAGCCGCTGCCGGACGGCTCGCCCGGGCCGTCGCTGTACTGCGCGGTGATCGTCAAGACGGTGGACGCGCAGACCCGTTCGAAAACCTCCATCAACGAGTTGCTGCGCGATTGAGCGGCCTGCTCGATCCCCTGCCGCTGGCGCAGGCGCTGATCCGCTGTGCCTCGGTCACGCCGGCCGATGGCGGCGCGCAGGATGCGCTGGCGGGCATGCTGGGGCAGCTTGGGTTCACTCTGCACCGGCTGCGGTTCGGCGACATCGAAAACCTTTTCGCGCGCCTGGGCACGGAAGGGCCGCATCTCTGCTTCGCCGGGCATACGGATGTCGTGCCGGTCGGGACCGGACATTGGCGCAGCGACCCGTTCGCGGGCGAGGTTCGGGACGGCGTGCTGTATGGGCGCGGCGCCTGCGACATGAAGGGCGCCATCGCCGCCTTTGTCGCGGGCGCGGCGCAACATCTTGCGCAAGGCCATCCCAAAGGCTCGATCAGTTTCCTGGTCACCGGCGATGAGGAAGGCCCGGCGGTCGATGGGACGGCGAAGGTGCTGGAATGGATGCGGGCGAACGGGCAGATCCCGGACTTTTGCCTGGTGGGGGAGCCGACCTGTCCCGTGACGCTGGGCGACACCGTGAAGATCGGCCGCCGCGGCAGCGTCAACATGAAGATCGAGGTGCATGGCATGCAGGGGCACGTCGCCTATCCGCATCGGGCGGACAACCCCGTGCATCGCCTGCTGCTGGCGTTGAACGCGCTGACCGCCGCGCCCGTGGACGCCGGCACGGATTGGTTCGAGCCCTCGACGTTGCAGGTCACAAGTTTTGATGTGGGGAATGCCGCGACCAACGTTATACCGGCATCGGCGCGCGCGGCGCTGAACATACGGTTCAATGACCGCCACACCGGCGCGTCCCTGATCGCATGGGTGCGCGCGACGATTGGCCGTTACGCGGAGAAGTTCGACTTGGATGCCTCAGTCAGCGGCGAATCATTCGTGACCAGGCCAGGCCCCCTGGTCGATGCCCTGCGTGGCGCGATCAAGCGGGCCACGGGCATTGAGCCGGCGCTGGACACCGGCGGCGGCACCTCCGACGCGCGGTTCATATCCCGCTATTGCCCGGTTGCCGAATTTGGCTTGGTGGGCTCCACCATGCACCAGACGGACGAGGCGGTGCCCGTGGCGGAATTGCGCCAGCTTGCCGGGATCTACCGCGACGTCATCGCGGCCTTCCTTCCATGAGCCTGGAAGCGGCGGCTCCGCGGAGCGTGATGGTCGGCATCCTCCGCGTCGCGCGCGGGCGGGCGGACGGCGTTGCCTGCTTCGGCGCGACGGCTCAGGCGTTTCTTGCCAGCCTGGCGCCCCTTATCGCCTTTCCCTTGGTCGGCGCGGGCATAACGGCGTTCACGGAAGGGCCGCGAAGGGCGCTGAGCGGCCTGGCGATGACGCTTTGCGCGCTGCTGACGCCCGCCGTCCTTTCGTTTGAACTGGCGCGACTTTGGCATCGCCCGGAGAAATGGATGCGATTCGCCACGGCCTTCAACTGGTGCGAGTGGACATTGCCGGCGCTGGCCTGCCTGGTCATGGCGCCGCTCAGCCTGGCGATCGGCGCCGGGCTGGATGCGAACGCGGCAAGCCTTGTGCTGGTAGGCTGCCTCGGCCTCTACGGGCTTTGGCTGCACTGGTTCCTGGCGCGCAAGGCACTGGCTTTGTCCGGCTTCCGCGCTGGCCTGATGGTGTGCCTGGTCAATGTCGGAACCGTGGCGGCGGTTCTGGGACCGCACTTCCTGGCGGCCCACCTGGGATGATCTCGACCTTCAGTTCCGGGCTGTCCGCGGCGCTGCGCCTGGCGCGCGGCAGGGCCGATGGGGCTGTCCTGGTGCTCGGCGACCGCGCGACGGTGGCGCACAGCTTCTGGGCGATCGCCCTCTGCCTGCCGTCGGTCATCTGCCGGCTGCTGATGACATGGGTCGCCACGGGCATCCCTGCCCACGCCGC
>CAXTXZ010000520.1:0-3356 GCA_964248015.1 uncultured Rhodopila sp.
CAGCCGGAATCCGGCCGCATCCGCTTCCACGGCGAGGATCTGCGCCCCTTGTCCCGCAACGCCTGGAAGCCGTACCGCAAGCGCATCCAGATGATCTTCCAAGACCCCTTCGCCTCGCTGAACCCGCGCCGCAAGGTCGGCGAGATCATCGCCGACGGCCCCGTCGCGCATGGCGTCCCGCGCAAGCTGGCGCTGCGAAGCGCCGCCGACCTGTTGCGGCTGGTGCAGCTTGACTCTGGCGCGGCGGAGCGCTACCCGCACGAGTTCTCCGGCGGCCAGCGCCAGCGCATCGGCATCGCCCGCGCCCTGGCCATGGAGCCGGAGCTGCTGATCGCCGACGAACCCGTCTCCGCGCTGGATGTCTCCGTGCAGGCGCAAATCCTCGCATTGCTGGAAGACCTGCGGCAACGGCTTGGCCTCACGATGCTGTTCATAACGCATGACCTGCGCGTGGCGGCGCAGATCTGCGACCGCATCGCGGTGATGCAGCGCGGCGTCATCGTCGAGCAAGGCCCCACCGCCGACGTCTTCTCCCATCCGCGCCATGCGTACACTCGCGCGTTGCTGGACAGCATCCCTGGCCGGGGATGGACGCCAACCGACACGCGGGCAACGCCGGCGCGCCTGGACGGGGATTGAAGGCGATTGGAAATTGGCTGTTCGGGCTGGCGTTGGGTGTTGACCGGTTGCATGTCACCAATGCTGGCGGTCGGGCTCTTCATCGGATATCAGCAAGCGCCCGCGCTGGTTTTGGCGAGCCAGCCTTTGCCGAGGCATCGCGCAAGGACGGTCCCGCGAACATGGCGATGCCTGTTGCCGTGCCGGGCCGGCAGGTCGGCAGGCCTGCGACAACGTTACATTGGAGGGTGCAATGTCTCCATTGGCCGAGGCTGTTGGACCCTGGCACGAATTTTATTCGCTGGTCGGGACCGCCTCAGCCACGCTGATGGGCCTGCTGTTCGTCGCCGCCTCGGTCGGCGGTGGTTTCTACACAAAAGAAAGACAACCGGCCCTGCGGGCATTCCTGTCGCCCAGCATCGTCCATTTCGCCAGCGTGCTGGCCGCTTGCCTCATCGCCATCGCGCCGTGGCAAAGCCGAACGGCTCTGGCGTGTCCGCTGGCGGGGGTGGGGCTGTTCGGCGTGACCTATGCCGGTTTTGTCTGGCGCACCATGGTGCGCCACGGTTACGCAGTGTCGATCGACCGGGAAGACACCCTGTTTTACGCGGCGCTGCCGGCGGCCAGCTATGCCGCGATGACAACAGCGGGCCTGCTGCTTCTGACCAGCGGCGACGCGGCTTTCGGCGTCCTGGCGGCGGCAATGGGGGTGCTGCTGCTGATCGCCATCCGCAACGTCTGGGACATGACGGTGTTTGTTCTGATGAAACGAAACGAATGACGGGGCCGGCGCCGGGAAGGTTCCGGTCCCGCCAAGCCTGTCAGCGTGCGCCCACCCGCCGCAGCGTCCGGTCGATCCACTGCGCCGTCAGTTTCTCCTGCGTGCCGTTCTGCCCCAGCCGCTCGTGCAGCGCCGGGAAATCCACCCGGTCCAGCGCCTGGTCCTGGTTGAAGCAGGAGAAGACCACCGTCCGCTCGCCCGTCTCCGGATTGATGTGCGGCTGCACGCACTGCGCGCAAACCTCCTTGATCATGCATTGCATGGGCGAGTTGATCGACCCGATCGCGCTGTGCCCAGGCCGCAGGTACGGCCCGAGCACGCCATGCCGAGCAAGGCCGACCGCTTGCATCATGCGGTCGGAGCCAATGACGATCAGATGCTCTGCTTGCGCCAGGGGCACCGCCTGGTCCCCCAGGGCGCCGGACGCGTAAGCCGCCATCGCCTGCACGATGTTGCCCACGAAGGTGCGGTCTTGCGGGCGCTCCGGGTTCGGGATGAAGCCCGGCGGTTCGTCGCAGCACCAGACGATGACATCGGCGGCGCGTTCGATGTCCGCCACCTTGTAGCGGTCGCGCATCGCCTTGTAGCCGGCGAAGTAGATCACCTTCGAGCCGGCCGCGCGGGTCGCCGCGCCGATCGAGAACAGCACGGCATTGCCCAGCCCGCCGCCGACCAGGGCAACCGTGCTGTCGGGATGGATCTCGGTCGGCGTGCCGGACGGCCCCATCAGCACGACCCTCTCGCCCGGCTTCAGCAGGGCGCACAGATCAGAGCTGCCGCCCATTTCCAGCGCGATGACGCTGACCAGCCCGGCATCCGGGTCGGTCCACGCCCCGGTCATCGCCAGCCCCTCCATGTTGAGCCGCGTGCGCCCGACGTTCGGTTCAGCATCGACCGGGGCCAGCACCTCGAAATTCTGCAACCGGTAGAACTGTCCGGGCCGGAAGGCGCGGGCGGCGGCGGGCGCGCGAATCACCACTTCCACAATGGTGGGCGTCAGCCGGTTCACCGCATGCACCGTCGCCGACAGCCCGTCGCGCACCGATGCGATCAGCTCAGCACCCAGGACCGGCGTCGCCGGCAACGCGGCCAAAGCCGACGACACCACGGGGTAGCCGCGCTTCGCCCCGCCCATGGCCTTGACGACGTTGCCGAAAAAGCTTGGGTGAAGATCGCCGAAGAAGCTGACGAAGCGGCCGTTCTCGGCGCGGTGCATCAGCACCTGCGCGTCAGCCGGCTTGGCCAGCCCACGCACCGGCTCGACCTTCTCGCCCTTTTCGTTCACCGCCTGGAAGTAGCGGCCATCCAGCTTGATCCGCTCGTCTTCCCGCGCCAGCACCGTGTTCGGCTGGGTTCCCGCCGCGACCAGCACGGCGCGCGCCGGCAACACGGCCTCGGTTCCGTCCGCCCGCTTCATCCGCAGCGCCGCCGCATGGCCGAAGCCATCGGTTTCCACCGCCACGGGGGTCAGTCCCTCGGCGAAGCGCACCGCTTCCTCCATGGCCTTCGCCACTTCCTCGTGGTTCAGCGTGTAGGAGGGACTGTCCACCAGCCGGCGGCGATACGCCACGGTCGCGCCCCCCCAACTGTCGAGCAACGCCGCCAATTTCGGCTCCGGCTTTGCCCGCTCTTGCTTGATCGCCGCCGCATGCGCCAGGAACTCGTCGGCGGTGGCGGTTTCCTCGGCCGTCCAGCGGGCGCGCACCGCGGCCTCGCCCCGCTCCGCCACAAGCACGTGGTGGCGCAGGGCGAATTTCTCCACCTGTCGGACATAGTACGCTAGGCTTTCGGTCGCCGTATCGACCGCCGTCAGCCCGCCGCCGATCACCACCACCGGCAGCCGCAACTGCAAGTTGGCGATCGAGGACTGCTTCGCCGCGCCCGACAATTGCAGCGCCATCAGGAAGTCCGAGGCCTGCCGCACCCCGCGCGCCAGCCCGTTCGGGATGTCCAGCAC
>CAXTXZ010000521.1:0-3349 GCA_964248015.1 uncultured Rhodopila sp.
TCCTCGCCCAAGACGCGCACCACGGCCGCGAGCAGCCCGTCGTCGCCGGCAAAGGCGGCGCGGCCGATCCGGGCCATGATCCGCGCGCCCTCGGCATCGGGGCGGAGGTCCATCAAAGGCGGCCGGCGGACCGGCCCGACCAGCACCAGCTCCGTACACCCGGCGGCGCGCAGCCGCGCCAGGATTTCGCCTGCCGCGCCCATCCGGACGAAGGCGGGGGGAAACGCGCCGCCCACGGAAGCTTCGGCGAAGCCGCGCAGCGCCACGATGAACACGCCCCGTCCCGCGGCCACGGCGGCGGCAACGCCGCGCCAAAGGCTGAAAACACCGTCAAACACGGGTTAAGCATCGTTAAATGCACCGCTACCGGAACTTTTTTCATTGCGCTTTGCACGCTTTCCCTCACTTACTGCACGGGTCACTGGGACGTGATCTTAACTAGAGGTGCTTCATGGGTGACGATGAGGTTCTGGCAACGTCCAACGGATTCATCCAATGCCTACGAATGCTGGCGGAGGAAGCGTCCATCCTGCGGCTCGACCAGACGTCGGCTGCGTTGCAGCGGGCGCTCGACACCTGCCACCTTGAGGTGTCCACCGGCGGAGGCGATGGCTTTGCCGACCGGTTGCAGGCGGGATTGGCGATCCACTGACGCCATGGGCCGGCTGCGTCTGGCCCGCGGAGCGGCCCGGTCGCCCCGCCGGGCGTGGCCGGGGCGCAGCAGGTGAAACCCTGCGATGAAGGGCGGTCGGCGCAAGGCAAGGCCGCCGGAACTGCCTAGGCCGCATCGTCCTCCAGTGCCATTGCGGTCGTGCGGATCAGGCCGCGCTTGCTTGGCGCGTCGATGAACGCCAGCACCTCGGCAACCATGGGATCGTCGCCGTAGGCGTTCCGCACCGCGGCCAGGCGTGCGCTGAACACCCCGTCCGCCCCGAACAGCAGGCGCATGGCCGCCCGCAGCCGATGCAGCCCGGCGCGGTCCGCCCCGCGGCGGCGCAGGCCGATGACGTTCAGGCCCGACAGCCGCGCCCGGTTGCCGATGACGCTGCCGAACGGGATCACGTCGGCCTCGACCCCCGAGACCCCGCCCACCATGGCGCCGCGCCCGATGCGGACGAACTGGTGCAGCGCCGCCGCCCCGCCGATCACCGCGTTCGCGCCGATGGTGACGTGTCCGCCCATGACGACGTTGTTGGCGATCACCACGCCGTCCCCAATGTCGCAGTCGTGCGCGACGTGCACCACCGCCATCAGCAGGCAGTCCGCGCCCACGCGGGTGACGCCGGTCCCGGTCACGGTGCCGCGGTGGATGGTGCAGTGCTCGCGGATCTGGGTGCGCGCCCCGATCTCGCACTGAGTCGGCTCGTTGCGGTACTTGAGGTCCTGGGGCGCGAGGCCGACGGTGCAGAACGGGTAGAGCAGCGCTTCCTCCCCGATCCGCGTGTCGCCGTCCACCACGACGTGCGACACCAGCCGGGCGCCGTCCTCGATCACGACCGCCGGGCCGACGTGGCACCACGGCCCGATCTCGACGGCGGTCCCTAGTTGCGCGCCCGGCTCGACGATCGCGGTCGGATGCACGGTCGCCGCCTGCGGGCAGACGGCGTCGATGGTGCGGGGCCTTGGGATCATGCAACGGCTTTCGTTCCGGCCAAGCGGATGCCCGGCCCTGCGCGTCTTACGTTACGGAACGAAGCCGCGCGCACCAACTCAAGGATTATTGCCGGACGTTGCGGCTACTTGGCCATGATCATGGCGGCGTAGGTCGCTTCCGCCACCGAAACCCCCTCGACCAAGGCCACCGCGCTGAACTTCCAAACGTTGCCGCGGTTGCGGTTCTTGGTAACGTGGATGCGCAGCGTGTCGCCCGGCGTCACCGGGCGGCGGAACTTCGCGTTCTCGATCGTCATGAAATACACCACCTTGCCGGCAGCGTCCGCCCCGAGCGACTCGACCACCAGCACCGCCGCGGTCTGCGCCATGCTCTCGATGATGAGCACGCCGGGCATCACCGGGTGATCCGGGAAGTGGCCCTGGAAGAAGTTCTCGTTGACCGTCACGTTCTTGATGCCGACCGCCGAGTGGCCCGGCACGACATCCACCACCTTGTCGATCATCAGCATCGGGTAGCGGTGCGGGATCGCGTGCATGATCCGCTTGATGTCCAGCACCTCGGCAGGCGGCAGGGCGGCCTTGAGGGAAGGCTTGGGCGCGACATCGGGCAAGGGGGGCGTGCCGTCCATACCGATCTAACTCGACCCCTCTCCGGTTGGTTCCCCGCCGGTCGCTGCCCCGCCGGCCCGGCGCTGCGGGCGCGCCAGCTTGCGCAGCGCCACCACGCCGCGGAAGAACTCGCGGCTCGGCTGCGCCGGGCTGCCGATCACGTCGAGGCCGGCGTCCACGTCTGCCATGACGCCGGCCTGCGCGCCGATCCTGGCCTTGCGCCCGATCCTCAGATGTCCCGTCAAGCCGGCCTGCGCCGCGATCACCACAAAGTCCTCAAGTACGGTCGAGCCGGAGATGCCGGCTAGCGCCATGACGATGCAGCACCGTCCCAGCCGCACGTTGTGCCCAATCTGCACCAGGTTGTCGAGACGCGACCCGGCGCCGATCACCGTGTCGCTGGCAGACCCCCGGTCAACCGTGCTGTTCGCCCCCACCTCGACGTCGTCCTCCAGCAGCACGCGGCCAAGCTGCGGCACCGTCAGGAACCCGTCCGGCGTGATGGCGAAGCCAAAGCCGTCCTGCCCGATGCGGGCGCCTGCATAGACATAGACCCGCTCGCCCAGCAGCGCGTGGCTGACGCTGGCCAGCGGGCCGATGCGGCAATCCGCTCCCATCGACACGGCGTCCCCGATCACCGCGCCCGCGCCGATCCGGCAGCGCGGCCCGATGACGGCACCCGCGCCGATGACGGCCAAGGGGCCGATCTCGGCCGAGGCGTCGCAGGCCGCGTCCTCCGCCACGACCGCGGACGGATGCACGCCCGGGCGGACCGGCGGCGGCGGGTGGAACAGACCGGCGACCCGCGCCCATCCCGCGTAGGGATCGGCCGTCTCGATCGCCGTCGTGCCAGGGGGCACGCGGCTTGCCAGGTCGGGATGCACGATCACCGCGCCCGCCCGGGTGGCCGTCAGCGCGTCCAGGTAGCGGCGGTTGTCGAGGAAGCTGACATGCGCAGGCCCGGCCGATTGCAGGGGCGCAACCCCGTGCAGCAGCAGCGGCCGGTCCGCCGCCACCCCGCCCGCCGCGGCCGCGACCCTTGCCAACGGGTGGGGGCCGGTCCGGGCGAAGAACCGGTCGTCCGCAACGGCGCTGTCCGGCCTTGCCGACTGCATGGCTCAGCGAC
>CAXTXZ010000522.1:0-3348 GCA_964248015.1 uncultured Rhodopila sp.
CCTGCAACACGAAGGGGTCGATGCCCGGCGGCTTGGCCGGCATGGCGGCCAGCGCGGCCTGCGCCCGCTCGGGGAGGTAGAACAGCAGCACCGGCACATGGCCCGAGGCCGTCGCGACACGGCCAAGCAGGTCGCCAAAGTTGGCCACGCGTTTGTCCCAGGCCGCCGTCAACGGCGCGCGCACGTAATCCGCCGGATCAGCGTTCAGCAGGAAGGCGCGGACCTGGAACGCCGGGTCACGATACAGGTAATACTCCATCAGCATGAACAGGCGGCTTTCCCGCAGCCGATGGACCAGCCAGCCCAGGTTCAGGCGCTCCGGCGCGGTGGCGGCAACTGGCCGGTCCTTCAGGTGCGCGACGTCGTAAGGACCGAACGTCATGACGATTGCTGCGGGCTTGAGCGCCAAAGCCTCCGGTATCCGCCGGTCGATCTGGTCGACCTCATCCGGTTCGGTCGCCAGGTTCTGGAAATCCACCAGCCCGCCGCATTGCTTCGACAGGGCCGCGGATGCCCGCGCGGCGAACGACTCCGGGTAGTTGACCAGGGCCCCGCGCGCCGTGGACGACCCGACAACCGCCACCCGCAACGATCCGGCCGGCCGCGGCGCGCAGGATTCGGCGGTCCGATAGCCGCAATCGTTGAAATGCTGGGTGATCCACGGCCCTTCCCACAGCTTGGTGTGGGACGTGCAGAGCGGCGGGTAGCGCCGGCCATTTGGTGTCTGTTGCTCGCACGGTTCGACCGAAGCGTCCTCCTGGTAAAGCAGGCGGGCGGTAGTTTCCCCAGCCACGAGCAGCAAGACGGTCGTCATGCAGAAAATCAACGGCAGCAACCAGATGTCCCGGTGCCGCGACCCCGTCGCTGCGCTCGGCTCCGCCGTCATAACCTGCCGCTCGATATCCATGCCTTGAGGCTGCCCTGCGTTTTGCCGGGACGTGTTATCCTGGACAAGTGCCTGCCCGCCAGCATCATCTCGATAGGCAACCGTTTCGCGCCGTGAAATCATCGCGAGGTTCGCAAATCCGCTATTGGTACTCGACCGGCTCATCCCACCGTGCCAAGGACGCCGCATGGGGATGAGGGCCACGGGATTGTCGCGCATGAACGGGATCGGCGAGCGCTGCCAACGCTAGGAAGCGGGCCAGCGGGTACGGCTGGGACAAGATCCCGCGAAGGCTAGGTTCGTCACCAGGCAGGCTGCTTCCCGCTGCTGCCGAGCGGCGCTTGCCCATGCCGGCTGGGAACGTAAGCAAGTTGGGCAGCGTCACGCGGACAAGCGCAGGCACCAGGAACTGCCAAGAGGGTACGGCCATCCTATTTTACCGCCTGCGTGGAACACGCGGCGAACGCTGGCTCGGTGAGCAATGCCTGTTCAACAACGCTGGCGATTGCCGCGTGACCGCCCTCTCGCGGATGACCGTCGGTCATGTAAAACAAGTTGTCGAAATCCGGCGCTGAGGCAAACGCCATCGTCGTATCATAGAACGCCACGCCATGCCGAGTTGCCGTTCGTGCCAGGGCCGCTTGCAACACCAGCGGATCTACTCCCGGCGGTTTGGTCGATACCTTGGCCATCGCGGCCTGCGCTCGCTCTGGAACGAAGAACAGCAGTACGGGCACGTGTGCCGGCGCGGTCAGGGCAGTGATCCGGCCTAGCAAATCGCCTACGTCGGCGACGCGGTGCTGCCAAGACTCGCTGAGTGGCGCACGGACAAAATCCGCCGGATCACGGTTCAGGAGGAACGCACGGATCTGGAATGATGGATCATGATACAAGTAGGACTGCATCAACACGAACAGACGGCTTTTCCGCAACTCGGTTACAACCCACTTTAGGTCGACACGGGGCAACCTGTTCTCAGCCGTTGGTCGATCCTTCAGGTGTACCACGTCGTACGCGCCCAGTGTCATGATGATCGCGGAAGGCTTAAGCGCCAGTGCCTCCGGTATCCGCTGATCGATCTGATCGACCTCGGTAGGCTCGGTTCCCAAATTCTGGAAATCCACCATTTGGCCGCAGCGCGCCGACAAGGCTGCCGATGCCCGTCCAGCAAAGGACTCCGCATAGTTTACGAAGATCCCACGTGCTGTGGACGACCCTACGACTGCTACCCGCAATGCCCCTGCCGCCCGAGGTGCGCAGGATTCCGCTGTGCGGTAGCCGCATTCGTTGAAATGCTGAGTGATCCATGGTCCTTCCCACACCTTGGTGTGAGAGGTGCACATCGGCTGGTATCGAAGGCCATTCGGAGCGCTGTACTCACATGGTTCCGTGGCATCGTCCTGTACATACAACAGCCGTGCGGCTGCTTCTCCTCCAATAAGTAACGTAACAATCGTCATGACGAAGATCAGAGGCAACACGAGAAGATCACGTCGCGGAAGTCGCCCCGAGTGTGGGGGGGGGGGGAGTTTGTGGGCCGCGGGGGGTGGGCCGGGCCGCGCCGCCCCCCGCCCCCCCCCCCCCCCCCGCCTGGTCAATCAGGTCACCGCATGTTTACACTGGTATGTTAAGCTTCGGTTGGCACAATTGCGCGAGCAACGACTGTCAAAACGAGCCTGGATCGGCTATTGAGCCCGAGCACAAGGACTTGCCCGATGGCCAAACCCGCCCAGACCACCACCTCCGCCACCGAGTGGGATCGCGACGCGGCGCTGACGGCCGCGCGCATCCTGCTGGAAATCAAGGCGGTCAACTTCCGGCCGGAGGAACCCTACACCTTCACGTCCGGCTGGAAGTCGCCCGTCTACATCGACTGCCGTCGCATCATCTACTTCCCGCACGCCCGGTCGAAGATCTGCGGCCTCGCGGTGGAGAAGATCCACCGCCACGTCGGCTACGAATCGATCGAGGCCGTGGCAGGCGGCGAAACGGCGGGCATCCCGTTCGCCGCCTGGATCGCCGACCGCATGTCCGCGCCGATGGCCTATGTCCGCAAGAAGCCCAAGGGGTTCGGCCAGAACGCGCTGATCGAGGGCGACGTGCCCGTTGGCAAGCACACCCTGCTGGTCGAGGACCTGACGACGGACGGCCAGTCGAAGATCCGTTTCGCCAACGCCCTGCGCGATGCCGGCGCGGTCGTCAACCACGCCTTCGTGGTGTTCTTCTATGGCGTCTTCCCCGGCGCTTTCGAAACGCTGTCACGGATGGGCATCGAACTGCATGCCCTGTGCACCTGGTGGGACGTGCTGGATGCCTGCAAGGACAAGCCATATTTCTCCGACGCGGCCTTGTCGGAGGTCCGCAGGTTCCTGGAAAACCCGGTCGCCTGGTCAGCCGCGCATGGCGGCATCGCCTCGGCCGAGGAAGCCATGGCGCGCAAGGCAGCCGCCGAGGAGTAGCCA
>CAXTXZ010000523.1:0-3334 GCA_964248015.1 uncultured Rhodopila sp.
CCGTCTTCCCCGGCCCCCGCCACGGCATCCCCACCCTGCGCCAGCGCCTCCGCATCCCTGCCCGAGCCTTCACCGGCTCGGCCCTGAAACCGCAGGGACTGCCGCCAGAGCGACTCGGCCTGCTGGCGGAGCGGTTCGCCCTGGGCGGCCTGGACTTCGTCAAGGACGACCACGGCCTCGCCGACCAGGAGTACAGCCGCTTCGCCGAACGCGTCACGGCCTGCGCCGCCGGCGTCGCGCGCGCCGTCCGGGCCACCGGCCACCCCACCCGGTACATCCCCAGCCTGACGGGAAACCTCGACCAGCTTCGCGCCCAGGCCGCGCTCGCGCGGGAAGCAGGCCTGGATTGCGCCATGATCGCCCCGATGGTGGCTGGCTTCCCCTCGGCGCAGGCGCTGATCCAGCAATTCCCGGACATGGCGTTCTTCGCCCATCCCAGCCTCGGCGGCCTGCGCGTCGCCCCCGATCTTCTAATCGGCAAGCTGTTTCCGCTTGTGGGATTTGACGCCGTCATCTTCCCCAGCCATGGCGGGCGCTTTGGCTACACCCAAGCCGCCTGCCGCTCCCTGGCCCGCGACGCTCGCCAATCGCGCGCCCTGCCGGTTCCCGCAGGCGGCATGACCCTGGACCGGACGGCTGAGATCCTTGATTTCTACGGCGCGGACACGATGTTGCTCATTGGCGGCAACCTGCTCCTGGCGCGCGAGGCTATCCCGCCTCAAGCCGCCGCGTTTGCCCGCGCCGTGGCCGACCACCGCTATGCGGAAGGCGCATGATGGACACTGAAGGCCCCCCGCGGTTTCGCGCCGCCCAAGAAGGCTTCCGCTGGGATGCGGTGGCGCACCAGCCCTACAAGCAGGACGGCAGCGCCCCGTTCAAGGACATCTCCCGCCAAGTGCTGTTCCACGAGGCCGATCTGGCCTGCGAGATGCGTTATTTCGAGATGGATGCCGGCGGCTACTCAACCCTGGAACGGCACGGGCACGCGCACGCGGTCATGATCCTTCGCGGCCAAGGCGAATGCCTGCTGGGCCATGATATCCGTCCGGTCAGGCCGTTCGACCTGATCACCATCCCCGCCTGGACATGGCACCAATTTCGCGCAGGCAGGACCGAGCCGTTCGGCTTCCTGTGCATGGTCAACAAGGACCGTGATCGCCCCCAGTTGCCGACGGAGGCTGATCTGGCGGAACTGCAAGCAGTGCCGGAAGTGGCGCGCTTCCTGAAAAGCCAGACCTGACGCCGGCCAGTGGCCGCAAAGCTATCCCCGCAGCCAGGGCCGCATCACAACCTGCCGCATCACAACCTCAGGGCCAGCCGCCGTTTGGGGAGCGCCGAAACGCTCCCCTTACAACTTACTTCTTTGTCGCGTCGTTGACGGCATCCTTAACGCCGCCCGCGGTGTTCTGCACCTTGCCGGCTGCCTTCTCGGCGGCGCCCTCGGCTTGCGTGCGCTTGTCGCCTGTCACCTTGCCGACAGCTTCCTTGATGCTGCCCTTGGCCTGATGCCCAATGCCTTCAACTCGGTCCTTGTCCATTTCCAACTCCTTTTCTAGCGATCCACGTTTCAGGCTCGTGTCGCATCGCCTGAACGTATCAGCAATGATGTGGCGCCTCTGGCATCAATTATCAAGCCTGCCACTTGCCTTCGTCCATCACGTCTCCCGCCGCGTCTGCCAGGCGGCGAAGCGGTTGGCGTTGTCTATCGCCTCTTGCTCAACTCCGGCGCTGTCGCGAACGTAGCGGGAGGCGAAGCCATCAATGCCCCAGCGCTGGTATTGCATCACATGGGTCAGTTCGTGCGCCCACATCTTGGTGTCGCCCTGCGCCAAACGCTCGGTCTTGAACAGGATGACATCGCCAAGCGTGATCGCGCCCGCGTCCCCATAGGTGAACGCCAGTTCCGGCAGCGACAGGGCACGCATGCCGCCGACCGCGAAACGCGCCTTTTGCAGCAACGCCGGCGGAAAATATCCCAGCAGGCCCCGATAAACAACGGGCGGCACCGGGCTGACGCCATCGGCGATGGCCTGCTGCCGCGCCGCGTCAATGAGCGACGCCAGCGCATCGGTGGCATAATCCAGCAGCGCCGGAGCAATCGCCGGCTGGGCGCGCGCGGGATGCGCCCAAGCCGCCAGCCCGGCTAGCAACATGGATCGGCGCATCGGGGTGACATTCCGTTTCGCATATCGGAACGTTACCCGCTCATCAAGCCCAAACCAAGCCATAAATGTGGCGAGAACGAGACGACTGCGCATATTCCGTAACCTGCCCCTCATCCGGGCCTGGCTGTCCCCGCCGCTAAATCCTTTCGCTCACCACGATGGCCGCCCTGCATCCCGCCTTGATCACACGCGACAGCAGCCGATAGCCAATCGCCTGTTCCGCGCCATGCGCCAGCCCGATGTCCCGGTGCTCGGCCTCTTCCGAGCGGAATTTCTCCAGCGTTCCCCGCAGTTCCGGCTGGTCGTCCAGCGTCGCGATCTGCGCGCCGTAATGGTCGTCTATGGCTTCCTCGACCGCCACCGTGCAGGCCATGGCGGCTTTCTCGCCCAATGCGGCGGTGACCGCGCCCAGCGCGTAGCCGGCGATGTGCCAAAGCGGCAGCAACGCCGTCGGCCGCACGCGCTGCTCAACGATCAGGTCGCTGAAGGTTTTCAAATGATGTTCTTCCTGCGCCCGCATGTGACGCAGCAGGTCGCCCTTGCCGCCCCTGCCAAGCACGGCAATCTGCCCGGCATAGATGCGCGTCGCGCCATATTCCCCGGCGTGATCCACGCGGATCATGCGCTCGGAGTGCTGCCGGGGACTGAGGTCGCCCGGCCTGTTGGCGCCAGATCCGTTGCCGCCAGATCCGTTGCCGCCAGGCCTGACGGCAACAGGGCTGCCGACGTCGTGGTATGTCATCGTCCGTGATCCTTGCTGCTCGCCAAGGACATGGCCAGGATAATGGAAAATGCCAGGGCGAACAGCAGGTTCAGCGCCGCCATCGATACCGGAACGCCGGGGATCAGAAAGGTTGGCTCGTCGCACGGCTTGGACGGCCGAGCGGGCATCGCCGCCAGCCGCTCGGTGATCGACCCGCCGCTGAAGCGCGGCGCGGCGCATTCTGGCAACGGGCTGGGCCACCAGCCGAACTCCACCCCCGCATGCACCGCGGCAACCGCCGCGCCAGCCAGCAGGCAAACGGCCGCGACCCAAAGCAAGGGGCGGACAAGGCCACGCGGCGCAACCGCCGCGGCCAGGCCGAGCACGATGACGATCCGGTACGGCCAACGCTCGACCGGCAACTTGCGCGCGTCCCCAAGCCGGGGCACACGGGGCCGATGCACAA
>CAXTXZ010000524.1:0-3331 GCA_964248015.1 uncultured Rhodopila sp.
ATATTCCATAGTGCATAATCGATCCTGCGCTCGGGATCAAGCGTCCTTGATTAATCAGGGGTTGTCCCGCGCGAGAACCGTGCCATTTCGCACCAACAGGAGGCTACGGCAGGTGGACACCATCACAATGGGGGCGGGCATAAGCCAAGCTGGGGAGGAGACAGGTCGTGAGTCCGGGGCTGGCGGCGCACCCCGCTACAGCAGGCGGCTATCCGACAAGGTTCTCATTGCATTCCATCACGCCTGCGATCAGGCGGATTTCGAAGTCGCGGAACAACTTCTCCATATTCTGGAGATGATGCTGACTCGCCGGCCGCTGACGCCGGATGGAACGCGGCGGCGCAACATGGAAAGCCTGGTCGCCGCGCACGAGCGGCTGTGGCATCTGCGGCATCCGAACGCTGACGGGTTGTAGCAGTCAGTTGAAAGAAGGGCGCCAAGGCTTGCTGGTGAGGTCGGGAAAGGCAGCCCTAATCCAGGTTCAGCGGGCCGCCGGCAAGGATGGCCTTCGCGGCCTCGGTGTAGGAACCGTCCGGCTGGTGCAGGACGAGACCGGGCAGCAATCGCATTGGCGACCGGGCCAATTTCCGGCCGCGCAACAGGACCAGCTTGGCTGATCGTCCTTCCCGTGGCCAGAAAGGGAAAATCGCGGTGCAGGGGCAGTGATGCCTGGCCATCGCTGCAAGGCACATTGGGACGATTCCCGTGGGAACGGTCAGGCTCAGGCTGCCGCGGCGGCGCAGCGCGGCCCCTAGCCGCTCTATCCAGGCATCGATAAGAATCGCCGAACCATGTTTCGCGGCATCCCGGCCAGGAAACGGCGAACTTGAGCCGTTGGCGATGTGGTAGGGCGGATTTGCCATCGCATGATCAAACTCACCCAGCAACGCAATGCTTTCGAATCGTCCGGCCTGGATCCCGATCTGGGTGAAGCCGTTCGCCGCTGCGTTGGCGGCGGCGAGTTCGGCAAGCGCCTCGTCGATTTCCACGCCGACGGCCTGGATGCCGCTGATTCGCGCTGAAAGGCACAACAGGGCAGCCCCCGCCCCTGTGCCAGCCTCCAGGACCCGCTCGCCACATCTGGCGGC
This sequence comes from uncultured Rhodopila sp., assembly GCA_964248015.1. Classification (GTDB taxonomy): domain Bacteria; phylum Pseudomonadota; class Alphaproteobacteria; order Acetobacterales; family Acetobacteraceae; genus Rhodopila. The sequence continues at coordinate 1,089 of CAXTXZ010000524.1, forward strand.
GACTGATGCCGCAAGCAACACTGGTTCCAGTCCGCTGCGGAACCCGCTTGCCGGTTGGCTGTAGTGAATTCGCCCTGCCAGCAGGTGGCCGTTGGTGATTACCACTTGCCATAACGGAGCATGATGCTCGCCTGTCTAAAAGCGGAACCAGGTTGCCTGGCACTGAGTCGACGCGCCGCCGGGGCAGCCTTCACGGAATACACCAATGTTGAACCGCGCGACATGGCTATCGCAAGGGCTTGAGCCATGTCACGAACGACCCGCCGGCATTTCCGAGACAAGGATCACGCGCATGAGGCTTCATGGGGTTGATGACACGCCACCATCGTTGCAATGTCCACGCGGTGGTGGCTTGCCCGCTTTCCATCGGCGAAAATCATGCAGAAGTCACGTTTCGTAAAAGATCCCTCCAAAATAATTGCGGCGACATGGCTTCTTTAGCCGAGCGCCGCTGCCTTGACCCGGTTTGACAGTGCCCGATATGAAGGCTGCGCTTCCTATGAAAGCGGGAGAACCAATTGGCCGGGGTCGCCAGTCCCATCGATGAAGACGAGGCGCTTGTGTCCGGCTTCCGGGCGCACATGACTGATGATGCGCTGAGCGTAATGGCTGGTCTTGTGCAGGCAGACTTGGAAGCTTGCAACCATGTCATCGTGGCACGGATGGAAAGCCCCGTCGCGCTGATCCCGCAGCTTGCCGCGCATATTGTCGCGGCTGGCGGCAAACGCATCAGGCCGTTGCTGACCCTGGCGGCAGCGCGGCTGTGCGGCTACCCGCGGAACGCGGAGGGGCTTCGTCATGTTGAGCTGGCGGCTTGCGTCGAGTTCATTCACACCGCGACGCTGCTTCATGACGACGTGGTTGATGAAAGCCAGCTCCGGCGCGGCCTGGCGTCGGCCAATGCGGTGTTCGGCAACAAAGCCTCGGTGCTGGTCGGCGATTTCCTGTTCGCGCGGGCTTTCCAGTTGATGGTGGATGACGGCTCGCTGCGCGTGCTGGCGATACTTTCGAAAGCCGCGGCCACCATCGCGGAGGGCGAGGTGCTGCAGCTTGTCACGCAGAACGACCTTTCGACAACCGAGGCGCGCTACCTGGATGTGATCACGGGCAAGACCGCTGCCCTGTTCGCCGCCGCGTGCCAGGTCGGGGCGGTTGTCGCGGAACGCCCTGCTCAGGACGAAGAGGCGCTGGCTCAGTACGGCATGAACCTTGGCATCGCGTTCCAGCTTGTTGACGATGCATTGGATTACGTCGCGGACCAGGCCCTGCTGGGGAAAACCGTTGGCGACGACTTCCGGGAAGGCAAGATCACCTTGCCGGTGCTCACCGCGTTCACGGCCGGCGATGAGCGTGAAAAGGCGTTTTGGCACCGCACCATCGAGGCGCAGGAACAGACTGACGCCGACCTTGAGCATGCGATGCGGCTGATTGCCGATCATGGTGCGATCCAGGTGACGCTGGATCGGGCGGCCTGGTTCGCGCATGAAGCCAAAGCCGCGCTCATGGCGTTTCCGGATTGCCCCTATCGCTCCGCCTTGGGCAACATCGCGGATTACACGGTCCAGAGGCTGCGTTAGGGACCGGGACCGTTTCCTGGACGGGCATGACAGGCTTGTCCGTCATCCAGGCGGCGCGACGCAGCCGCCGGCACGGGATCTTATGCGCCACCCTAGGGCCAGGCGGGTTGGCGATGCAATCACGATGGCAGGTGACAGGAGGGTAGGGCCGTGTCTCTCCGGCGGACTCCAGGTTGAGGAAGCGGACGAAGCAGCAGGGCAAGGCTTCGCCACGGGGCTACGACAAGCCCCGCCAACGCCATGCGGCGCGGCAGGCGACCGCTCGGCTGCCCGAAACCGCCGTAATCCAGATCACCGGGACCGATGCCGACGGGGACGCGGTGGGCAGGCCGGCGGAGTGGGACAGGGCGGCGGGCATGCCTCCGATCATCCTGATGCATCCTGAGAAACTGGGCGCTCCGGCCTTGGCGCCGGGGGAGCGGGTCCTGGCCAGGCTGAAGCCGGCTGGCCCGAACCGGTACGAGGGCCGCACGGTGCGGCGCGTAACGGACTCGCCCGGGCGCATCCTCGGCGTCTTCAAGCGCGGCCGGGTTGAAAACCGCCTTGTTCCCATGGACCGCCGCTCGAAGGCGGAATGGGTCGTGCCGCCCGGCGAGGACTGGGGCGCGGAGGCGGACGAGATCGTCCTGGCGGAGCCCGTGGCGCGGAGCCTCCACCTTGGCCTGA
>CAXTXZ010000525.1:0-3304 GCA_964248015.1 uncultured Rhodopila sp.
CCAAGCCCAAAGCGGGCTTCACTATGACCCCTCACACAAGATTCCGGATAGGCTCCGTGGGTCTTCTCGAAATCTTGCAAACGCAGAAGCCGAGGGAAAACACACCACATGAATTTCGACTAACCCGTCCCCGCTACGCAGTCGCCGCTGCAAAACGCCCCCATGTTCCGCTAGCAACGGTAGTACGTGGTCTTCATACGTCGCGAATGTCGAGATTCCTTCGGGCGGTATACGCGCGATCAGCACGAATGTGACTCTGGACGACGGCATGGCTGCTTCCTCCTTCAATCCTGAGACAGCGCAACTCTTTCAGTGCGTGAGGCCCCCTTATGCCAAGCCATGGGCGGGGCGAGTGGACAATCGACACATGCCATGCCCTGGGCTTCATGCACCAACTCATAAATCAAAGTGATGCCAGGGTTCGGCAATGACCTGGTTATACTGGCCTTTGTCAGGAGATTGCATGCACACCACACGTTTGACTTTGCTGCTGGCCGCAACACTTGTGGTTCGGCCCGGCGTTGGCCTCGCGGCGTGTGACGCGCCGATCCGGTTTGGCGTCACCGACCCGCTGACCGGGCCGTCAGCGAATTTCGGCAAGGACCAGTTGCAGGCCTCGGAATGGGCGGTGGCGGACATCAACGCGCGCGGCGGCATTGACGGTTGCATGCTGGAGATCGTCGCGCAGGACCACCAGGGCAAGCCGGAAACCGGGATCGCCGTCGCCAACCGTTTTATCGACGTTGACCATATCCCGCTGTTCTATGGCGGCTTCAGCGCGGTCATCAAGGCGATGGCGCCGGTCGCCGAACGCGGCAAGACGCTGATGTTCAGCGTCGGCGCCAACGCGCCCTCGATCGCGCACTTGGGCGATTACACCTACACGACGTTTCCGCTCGCCGAAGTGGACATGCGGGCGTTCGGGACGTACGTGCATGACGGCATGGGCAAGCAGCGCGCGGCGGTGCTGTATGCCAACAACGAAACCGGCGTGCCGGGGTCGCGGATCTTTATCGACAGCTTCGGCAAGGCTGGCGGCAAGGTTGTGCTGGACGAGGCTTACGACCCGGCGCAGTCGGATTTCACCGGAATGATCCTGAAGGTCCGCTCGCTGAATCCCGACGTCATCCATGTGCATGGGGTGAATTCCGACATTGTCACGGTGATGGCGCAGATCCGCCAGCTTGGGCTGCAAACGCAGTTGACGTCCTACCAAGGGGCCTTCAGCGATGCCTTCGCCAAGCAGCTTGGCGCGGCGGGGGAGGGGCTGACGGTGACATCCCTGGCGCCGACGGCGGAGCAGAATCCCAACGTCGCGGCGTTCGTGGCGCGGTGGCAGCAGGAGAAGGGGCGGCCGGCGAACGGGCTGCCCTACACGCAGTATTTCTACGACGTGCCCTTCATCATTGCCGGGATGGCGCATCACTTGCATGAAAAGAACCTGCCAATGACGGGGGAAAACATGCGCCAGGCGCTGATCGAGGTCGGCACCTTCGACGGGCCGATGACCGGGCCGGTGACATTCAACCCGGACCACACGGTGAACAAGCCGGTGTTCGTCTGGCGGGTGAAGGATGGCAAGTTCCAGTACGTGACGAAGATCGGCGGTTGACCGGCGTGCCGCCCTGCCAGGCTTGCCGAGGCCAGGGTGGTGGCGGCGCCGTCGCTGGCGTGAGGACAGCAAACCGATGACCTGGGACCCGGCGATCTTCGCGCAACTCGCCTGGACGGGGTTCGCCAACGCGACCTTCACCTGCCTGTTCGCCATCGCCTTGTCATTGGTGCTCAAGGTGAACCGCATCTGGAACTTCGCGCAGGCGGGCATGATGGTGGTGGCATACGGGTTCATGCTGGCGGGCACGCGCTGGTTCGGCCTCGGGCTGCCGCTGGCGTTTGGGCTGGGATTGTTGGGGACGATCGCGGCGTCGCTCGGGCTGGAACGGTTCGGCTTTCGGCCGCTGCGCCGGCGCGGGTCGTCCAGCCTGACGTTCTTCATCTTCACGCTGATCGTGTCGCAGTTCTGCACCTATGTCGCTGAACTGATTTTTGGCACTGAGTCCACTACGCTGGTCGACAACGTGGTGACGCCGGTCCGCCTGATCGCCAATGTCGCGGTCAGCGACTGGGATTTGTGGGCGACCGGCACGACGGCTTGCGTGGCGCTGGCGCTGGCCGGGTTCCTGAAGCTGACGCGCTGGGGGCAGCGGCTGATCGCCGTCGCCGACAGCCCTGATCTGGCGGAGCTTTACGGCACCAGCCGCGACACCGCGTACGGCATCACGATGGCGCTGGCGGCGGCGCTGACGACGGTGGGGATGCTGCTGCTGGGCACCAAGGCGGCCACCGTGCCATCGTCGCCGTTGCAGGAGTTCCTGGTTGTGGCGTTGCTCGCGACGATCCTGGCGGGCGTCGGCAATGTCTTCGCGGCGGGGGTGGCGGCGCTGGCGGTTGGCGTCGGCCAAGGGTTCGCGGTGCTGTTCATGCCGTCGCAGTGGACGCCGCTGCTGGTCTACGCGCTGATGGCCGTCGCCATTGTGCTGTGCCCGAATGGCGTGACGCCGCGGGGCCTTGGGTTGCGGGCGCTGCCGGCGCTGGCGCGGGGCGGGCGGTAGCATGCAGTACCTTGTCACCCTGGGCACGCTGGCTGCCCTGTCGGCGCTGCTGGCGATCAGCCTGAACCTGGTGCTGGGGTATGGCGGCCTGCTGAGCGTGGCGCATCCGATCTTCTATGGCCTGGGGGCTTATGGATCGGCTCTGCTGAGCATGCAGCCGGCGGCGCCGATCCCCATCGCGGTGGCCCTGGCCGCGCTGGGCTGCGCCGTGGCCGCCATGCCGCTGGCGTTGTGTTCGCTGCGCGTGTCGGGGGATTACTTCGTCATCGTCAGCATGGGTTTCCAGCTTGGCGTCCTGCAGATCATCAACAACATCGACCTGACGGGCGCGACCGGCGGGCTGAGCAACATTCCGACCCTGGCGCAAGGGCCAAACCGCAGCCTGGTTTGCCTTGGGGTCCTGCTGGTCGCCGTGGCGGTGGTGCTGGCGACCTGCCGAGCGGCGGTGCAGAGCTCCTTTGGACGGGCGCTGACGGCGATGCGGAACGATGAGGAGGCCCTCAGCGCGCTGGGACGTGATCCGGTGCGGATGAAGATCGCGATCTTTGCCCTGAGCGCCGGGATCGCCGGGATGGCGGGCGGGCTGTACGCGCATATCTTCCAGTTCCTGTCGCCGACGCAGTTCGGCATCGAGACCTCGACGGCGCTGCTGACGATGGTGGTGGTGGGCGGGACTGCGACAATCTGGGGGC
>CAXTXZ010000526.1:0-3293 GCA_964248015.1 uncultured Rhodopila sp.
GAGAACAACCTGCAGGTCCAGGTCTCGGCGCTGCGCCGGGCGCTCGGGCCGGACCGCGGCTGGATCGCCACCGTGCCCGGCCGCGGCTACCGCTTTGTCGGGCCAGTTGTCGCTCTCACGGGCGCGGGCGCGGCCCGCGCGGCTGCGGGCAACGGCGGCGGCGACGCCGCCTGCGGGGCCGGACAGGGCGGTGCCGGCGGCGAGCCGGGTTGCCTCGGCGACCGAGGCGACGCCGCCATGGGACAGGATGACCAGGAGGTCGCCGTCGTAGCCGGCGGCGCGCAGGCGGGATTGCAGCCGGCCGAGGTAGTTCTGGATGACCGGCCCCACCGCGGCGTTGGCGACGGTGGTGGAGAAGCGCTCGAACTCCTTGATCTGCGGCAGGACGTCGGAGGACGTGGTGACGTAGACGCCGGGCAGGCGGGCGCGGAGGGCCTCGGCGGCCTGTTGTTCGTGCGTTGGGTTCTTCCAGGCGTGCAGGAAGCAGATGGCCACGGCCTGGACATCGGCGTCGCGCAGCCGGTCGATCGCGGCATTGAGGGAGGCGGGGCCGAGGGGAATGGCGACGGAGCCGTCGGCCCTGACGCGTTCCGTCACCGGCAGGCGGAGGCGACGCGGCGCCAACGGGGCGGGCGGCGTCATGCGCAGGTTGTAGCGGTCGGGTTTCAGGCCCTCGCGCATTTCAATGACGTCGCGGTGGCCCTCGGTGGTCAGCATGCCGAGGCGGGCGGCCTTGCCCTCCAGCAAGGCGTTGGTGGCGACGGTGGTGCCGTGGACGATGCGGGATGTGGCGCGCAGCAGCGCGGCGGGGGTCAGTTTCAGGCGTTCGGCGGCCAGGGCGATGCCGTCGAGCACGCCGTCCGACTGGTCCGCCGGTGTGGTCGCGGCCTTGGCGATGATGACGCCGCCGGCCTGGGCGGAGACAACGATGTCGGTGAAGGTGCCGCCGACGTCGATACCGATGGTGTAGGTCATGCGGTCAGGGTGAACCGGCTGATGGCGGGGCACAACACGGGATTGGATGGCAAGGCGGGGAAGCTTTGTTCATGGGCATAGCGCCTTGGTCATGAACACACGGGCGGTTCCGGGAGGATCGCAGGCGATGCGGCCGAACTCGGTCCAGCCGTGACGCCCGTAGAAGCCGGGAGCCTGGAAGGTGATGGTCAGCAGGAAGCCGGCCTTGCAGCCGCGCGCGATGGCTTCCTGTTCCATCAACGCCAGCAGGCGGCTGCCGATGTCCTGGCCGCGCTGGTCCTCGGGCAGGTAGACGGTGTTGACGAACAGCAGGCCGTAGGAAGTGCGGCCGATCATGCCGCCGAGGGTCGCACCGGTTTCAGGGTCCTTCAACAGGGCGGCAAGGGGACGCGAGTCGCGGTAGCCGACCTTTTGCTCGTTGAAGGCGTCGAGGCCCTGCTCGATGATTGTTTCGTCATCGTCAGTCGGCTGGTCGGTCAGCGCCAGGACGGGTTCCGTCATGCCAAGCCTTCCGCCGTGTCGGCCTGTCGCGCCGCCGGGTCACGGCGCGACGGATCGCCCCAGCCGCCGCCGCCGCCGGACAGGATATGCAGCACGCTGCCGAAGGGCACCGGCACGTTGATCTCCTTGCTTTTCAGCTTGCGCGGCTCCGCGCCGGGAGCGAGCAGGGTGTAGTCGTGCGGCGCGCCGTCCTGGCCGCCGCCGATGCCGCGCGCGCCGTGGACGACGCCCTCGCCGGCGGTGTTGGCGACGGCGTGGCCCTCGGCTTCCACGCGCAGGCGCATGTCGCCGCCGAAGCCGCCACGGTGGAGGCCCTCGCCGGCCGATCCGGGGCGGTACTCATGGGTTTCGAAGACCAGGGGAAAACGGGTTTCGGCGACCTCCAGGCTGCCGAACTTGATGCCCCCGGCGGAGTGCCATTCGCCGATGGTGGAGTAGCCGTCGCCGGCCGCCGATCCGCCGCCGCCGGGACGCGCCTGGAACATGTGCCAGATGAAGCGGCGGCCGGTGCGCGGGTCGGCGCCGTTCAGCGCGATGCGCAGCCGCCTGCCCCAGCCGCCCATGGCGCGGTCGGGGCAGGCCTGCGCCAGGGCGACGATGATGGCCTCGATGATCTCGTTGGAGCAGTGGCTGGTGCACATGGTGACGGGAGCGCCCTCGCGCGCCCAGACGATCGTGCCTTCTTGCAGCTTGACGGTCAGGGGGCGGAACGCGCCCTCGTTCTTGGCGATGCCGGGATCGAGCAGGAAGGCGAAGGCCATCGCCACGGCGGACTGGGTGTTGGCGTGGGACGAGTTGACGAAGCCGGTGACCTGCGGATCGGATTGGGTCAGGTCGACGGTGACGTCGCTGCCGTGTTTCGTCACCTCCGCGCGAATGACGATGTCAGCCTTGCCGAAGCCGTCGTCGTCGAGCGTGGCCTCGCCGTGGTAGACGCCATCGGCCCAGTCGGAGACGATGCGGCGAGCGTAGCGTTCGGCGGCGTCCAGCATGGCCTCGACGGAGGCGGCGAGGGTGTCGGCGCCGAATTCGGCGATCACGGCGTTGAGGCGCTGCTCGCCCAGGCGAGCCGAGCCGATCTGGGCGGACAGGTCGCCGCGGAAGTCGCGCGGATGGCGGACGTTGAGGGCGAGCATCTCCAACAGGTCCTCGCGCAACACGCCGTTTTCGGTCAGGCGCATGGGCGGCAGGCGCAGGCCCTCGTGCCAGATCTCGGTGGCGGCGGGGTTGTAAGCGCCGTGCGTCGCGCCGCCGATGTCGGAGTGGTGGGCGCGGACGACGGACCAGAACATCAGGCGATCAGCGGCGAAGACCGGCACGAAGATCGTCAAGTCGGGCAGGTGCGAGCCGCCTCGGTAGGGGTCGTTCAGCACGTAGACGTCGTTGCGCGCGGGGTTGGGGAAGCGTTCGGCCAGCGCCTTGGCGGCCCAGGGCATCGCGCCGACGTGGACGGGGATGTGGTCGGCCTGCGCGACCAGCCGGCAGCGCGCGTCGATCAGCGCGATGGAGAAGTCGCGTGACGAGTTCAGGATCTGCGAGTAGGCGGTGCGCAGCATGGCCTCGCCCATTTCCTCGGCGATGGCGTTGAGTCGGTTCTGCAGCACGGCGATGGTGATCGGATCGGTCATGCGGGGATGGTGACGGATCGGGCGGCGCAGGGGAAGAGACGGGCCAGAGGTTAAGCGACCAGGGCAGGCGCTAAGCAGGCTTGCGCGGCCTGTCACACAGATGACCCGCGGTCGTGCCAGGCCGCAAGCCTGCTTAGCCTTTCGCTTGTGCGCAAACCTCCAGAGGTTTGCTTAGGCCTGCGCGTCGAA
>CAXTXZ010000527.1:0-3280 GCA_964248015.1 uncultured Rhodopila sp.
GCGGTGACGGCGATCAGCGGCGCGGTCGGCACCTTCGCCCACCTCGATCCCTCGGTCGAGGCCTATGTCGCCGAAAGGCTCGGCCTGCAAGCGGAACCCGTTTCCACGCAGGTGATCCCCAGGGACCGCCACGCGGCCTTCTTCTGCGCCCTGGGCGTCATCGCCAGCGGCATCGAGCGCCTGGCCACCGAAGTCCGCCACCTGCAACGCTCCGAAGTGCGGGAGGCCGAGGAGTTCTTCCATCCCGGCCAGAAAGGCTCCTCCGCCATGCCGCACAAGCGCAACCCGGTGCTGAGCGAGAACCTTTGCGGCCTGGCGCGCATCGTGCGCTCCGCCGTCGTGCCGGCGCTGGAGAACGTGGCGCTGTGGCACGAGCGCGACATCAGCCACTCCTCGGTCGAGCGCGCGATCGGCCCCGACGCGACGGTGACGCTGGATTTCGCCCTGATGCGGCTGGCCGGCATGATGGAGAAGCTGCTGGTCTACCCGCAGCGCATGCTGGCGAACCTCCAAGGCCTCGGCGGCGTGGTGCATTCGGGCGAGGTCCTGCTGGCCTTGACCAAGGCCGGCATACTGCGGGAAGACGCCTACCGCATCGTCCAGGGCTGCGCCATGGACACCTGGACCCGCCTCGGCACGCCGGAGGGCCGGTCGTTCCGCGCCAACCTGGAGGCGGACCCGCGGGTGGCCGGTCGCGTGACGGCGGCGGAACTGGACGCGGCCATGGACCCGGCGCTGCACCTGCGGGCGGTGGACCAGATTTTCGAGCGCGTGTTCGGCTAGCGTGCACCCCAGGCCGAGCGTGCTCGCTGGCTTGAGGCGCGGGTCGCCTCGCCGGATCGGGTGCCGCCGGGGCGCTCCGGCCCCTGCCGGCATCACTCCGTCCCGCCCAGCCGGGGGTTGTTGAGATACCGGGCTTGGTCCATGACCATCGCGAACAAGCAAGGGCGGAGCGTCGCGCGACCCGACGCTGCCCACTGCCGACACAGGAGAACCACATGCTGCTGCAGCACCAGACCTGGGTTGAGGTCGAGACCTACCTGTCCCAGTCCAAGGGCATCATCCTGCCGATCGGCTCGACCGAGCAGCACGGCCCCAACGGCCTGATCGGCACCGACGCGATCTGCGCCGAGGTGATCGCCAAGGGCGTCGGGGAAGCCGCCAGCGCCATGGTCGGCCCAACCATCGGCGTCGGCATCGCCGTGCATCACATGGGTTTCGCCGGGTCCATGACCGTGCGGCCCTCGACGCTGATCGCGATCATGCACGACTACGTCCTGTCGCTGGCGCGGCACGGCTTCCGCCGGTTCTTCTTCATCAATGGCCATGGCGGCAACATCGCCACCATCCAGGCGGGTTTTTCCGAGATCTACGCCGAGTTCGAGGGCGCCATCGGCCTGCGCCGCCAGGACGACGAGCTGCGCTGCCGCCTGGCCAACTGGTGGGACGGCAAGGCCATGGGCCAGTTGGTCAAGGAAGTGTTCGGCGACGACGAGGGCAGCCATGCGACCGCCAGCGAGGTCGCGTTGACCCAGTTCGCCCTGCCGGACAGCATCAAGCACGCCGAGCTTGACCCGCCGCGCGCGCCGTCCGGGCGGTTCCACGGGCCGGCGGATTATCGCCGCCGCTTCCCGGATGGCCGCATCGGGTCGAACCCCGGCCTTGCGTCGCCGGAAAAGGGCCAGCGGTTCTATGAGACGTCAGTGCCGGAACTGGTGAAGACCTACACGGCCTTCATCGGCGAGAACGCCTAGGGCGCCCGCCTGAGGCTGGTCCGCTCCCGGCGCGGATCGCCGCCTCAAGCAAGGGCTGTGGCGGAGTGGCGCCAACAAGGCGACCCGCCTTGATCCGGAAGACTGGCAGGCTCGCCGCCGACTACCGCACCTCCACGACCACCGGCACGTGATCCGACGGCTGCGGCTGGTCGCGTTCCTGCTTGTCGGGTTCGGCCGACACCAGGCGTTGCGCGACTTCCGGCGACAGCAAGGCGTGGTCGATCCGCAGGCCCTTGTCGCGCTGCCAGGCGCCCCGCTGGTAATCCCAGAAGGTGTAGACCGGTTCCCGGGGATGGAGTTCCCGCACCGCGTCGCTCAGGCCCATCCAGATCATCCGGCGGTGGCGCTGCCGCGACTCCGGCCGCACCAGCGCATCGTCGGGCGACAACGTGCCAGGGGCGAAGTCCGCGTCCGTCGGGCAGATGTTGAAGTCGCCCGTGATCACCAGCGGCACGTTGTCCTCCAGCAACGCCTCCGCGCGGTCGGCCAGCAGGTCCATCCACGCCAGCTTGTAGGCGTAGCCCTCGTCGCCGCGGGAGTTGCCGTTCGGCGCGTAGATGCCGATCAGGGTCATGCCCTCGGCCTGCACCTCGATGTAGCGCGCTTGCGCGTCGTCCTCCGGCAGGCCCGGCAGGGCGCGGCGCGTCACCGAGAACGGCACGCGCGCCAGCACGGCGACACCGTTGTACGCCTTCTGCCCGACGACGTCCGCCGCGTAGCCCAGGCCCTGGAAGGGCAGGGCGGGGAAGGCGGCCGTCTCGCACTTGGTTTCTTGCAGGAACAGCACGTCGGGCTGGGTCCTTTCAAGCCAGCGCTGGACGTGCCCCTCGCGCTGGCGGATCGAGTTGACGTTCCAGGTGGCGATCTTCACCGGCGGGGGCTCCTCTTGCCGAAACAGGGGGTTGTGGTCACTGTGCCGGGAATCCTGACTGTGAGGAAAGCCGCATGCCGATCGAACTCCATACCTGGAACACGCCCAACGGCCGCAAGGTCAGCGTCGCGCTGGAGGAAATGGGCCTGCCGTACACAGTGCACCCAGTCAACATCTCCAAGGACGAGCAGTTCGCTCCGGACTTCCTCAGGATCAGCCCGAACAACCGCATCCCCGCGATCATCGACCCCGAGGGGCCGGGCGGCAAGCCGATCAGCGTCTTCGAATCGGGCGCGATCCTGATCTACCTTGGGCAGAAGACCGGGAAGTTCTACCCGACGGACCCGCGCCGGCAGGTGCCGGTCCTGGAGTGGCTGATGTGGCAGATGGGCGGCTTCGGCCCGATGCCCGGCCAGGTGCACCACTTCCTGCAAGTGTCCGACCCCCAGGACCAGCGCTACGGCCTGGAGCGCTACTCCAAGGAAACCGCTCGGCTTTACGGCGTGCTGGACCGCCGGCTGGCGGACCGTCAATACGTCGCCGACGAGGTCTCCATCGCCGACTTCGCCATCGTCGGCTGGGCCTGGCGGCACGAGCGGCACAAGATCGACCTGGCCCAGTACCCGAACGTGAA
>CAXTXZ010000528.1:0-3268 GCA_964248015.1 uncultured Rhodopila sp.
GTTCCTCGACGGTGTCGATGACCCGGTGATGGCGGCGATGGAGGTCGCGCTGCATGTGCTGGCCGAGCGGGGCGCGACCGTGAGCCGGCTGGAACTGCCGGTGATGGAGGCCGTCGCCGCCTATGGCGGCATCGTGTCCCGCGCCGAGGCGGCGCCGATCCACGCTGAATGGATGCGCCACGACGCGGCGGCGTATGGCGCGCATATCAGCGGCCGGATGTATCCCGGCTACGCCATCCCGGCGGCCTACTACATCGAGGCGCTCAGCCGGCGCGGCCCCGTTCTGCGGGCCTTCGCGCGAGACGTGTTCGCCCAGGTGGACGTGCTGGCGACGCCGACCATCAAGACCTGCCTGCCGACGCTGGCGGATACCGACATCGACCACGGCCCTCCGGGCACCGAGCATAAATTCATGGCGTTGTCGGCCAACACCCGGCCGTTCAACTACCTCGGGCTGCCGGCGATCAGCGTGCCGTGCGGCTTCGATCCGAACGGCTGCCCGATCGGGTTGCAGATTGCTGGCCGTCCGTTTGGCGAAGGCCGCGTGTTGCGGGTCGCCGGCGCCTACCAGCTCGACACAAGCTGGCATCGGGCGCGGCCCGCGATCCTGGGCAAAGCGGCGGCATGAGCAAGCCGAAGGTCGCCTTCATCGGCACCGGCGGCACGATCGCCTCGCTTGGTCGCGGGCCGCTGGACCTGATGGACTACGGCGCCGCCGGCAATGTCATGCACGCCGACGAGCTGCTGGCGCGCTGGCCGGAAACCGCTCTGGTCGCCGACGTCCTGGTGGTGCGTTACCGCAACATCATCAGCCCGGCGATCGGTTTCCCGGAGTGGAAGGAACTGGCGGGGCTGTGCGCGACGCTTGCGGCCGACCATCCGGATTTGGTTGGGATCGTTATCGGCCACGGCACGGCGACGCTGGAGGAAACCGCGTATTTCCTCAACCTGACGGTGAAGGCGGCGATCCCGGTTGTGCTCGTCGGGGCGCAGCGGCCGTCCAGCGCCCTGTCAAGCGACGCCGGCATGAACCTGGTCAACGCCCTCCGCGTCGCCGCCTGCCCGGAGGCGCGCGGCATGGGCGTGCTGGTGCTGCTGAACGACGAAATCCATGCGGCTCGGGAGGTGACGAAGACTTCCACGACGCGCTTGCAGACCTTCCGGACGCCGGATTTTGGCGTGCTGGGACATGCGGACGGGGATGAGGTCGTCTTCTACCGCCGTCCGGTGCGGCGGCACGCGCCGGATACGGAGTTCGACATCGCCGCGCTCGGTGCATTGCCGCGGGTTGATATCGCGTATTCCCATGCCGGGGGCGACGGCGTCGCGGCGCGCGCCTTTGTCGCGGCCGGGGCGCGCGGCATTGTCTCGGCTGGGTTCGCGCCGGGATTCTGCCCGCCAGCGGAACTGCAAGCCCTGGCCGAGGCTTCGGCGGCTGGCGTGATCGTTGTCCAGTCCACCCGCGCCGGATCGGGCAGGACGTTTCGCGGCGAGAAACTGCGGCAGGCCGGGTTCCTGATCGCCGACAACCTCAATCCGCATAAGGCGAGAATCCTGTTGGCGCTGGCCTTGACGGTGACATCCGATCCCGAGGCGATCATGGGGATGTTCCGGACTTACTGAACGGGAAGGTTCGAAGCGGCGCGCGTTCCTCCCGCTACGCCACGCGCACGTTCTCCAGGAGCATGTCAACCCGCGCCCTCGGTGCCTCCCTGTTCCACGATAGCGCGCCCGCGACGGGTCATGGCTTCGGGTTGGTCAGTACGCCACGACGGAGCGAATCGATTCGCCGCGCCGCATCAGGTCGAAGCCTTCGTTGATCCGCTCGAACGGCAGGACATGGGTGATCAGGTCGTCGATGTTGATGCGGCCGTCCATGTACCAGTCAACGATGCGCGGCACATCCGTCCGGCCGCGCGCGCCGCCGAACGCGGTGCCCATCCAGGTGCGGCCGGTCACCAGTTGAAAGGGCCGCGTCGCGATTTCCTGTCCCGATCCGGCCACGCCGATGATCACGGACTTGCCCCAGCCGCGATGGGCGCATTCCAAAGCCTGGCGCATCACCTTGGTGTTGCCGATGCACTCGAACGTGTAGTCGCCGCCGCCCTTGGTCAGGTTGACCAGGTAAGGCACCAGGTCGCCCTCGACCTCGCTCGGGTTGACGAAGTCGGTCATGCCGAATTTCTCGGCCATTGGCCTGCGTGCGGGATTGAGGTCAACGCCGACAATCTGTTCGGCTCCGACCATGCGCAGCCCCTGGATCACGTTCAGGCCGATGCCGCCCAGGCCGAACACGATCGCGCGGGCGCCCGCCTCCACCTTGGCCGTGTTCATCACCGCGCCGATGCCGGTGGTGACGCCGCAGCCGATGTAGCAAACTTTGTCAAACGGGGCGTCGGGGCGGATCTTCGCCAGGGCGATCTCCGGCAGCACGGTGAAATTGGCGAATGTCGAGGTGCCCATGTAGTGGAACACCGGCTCGCCCTCGCAGGAAAAGCGGCTGGACCCGTCGGGCATCACGCCCTTGCCCTGGGTCGCCCGTATCGCCACGCACAGGTTGCTCTTGCGCGACAGGCAGTACTCGCACTGCCGGCATTCCGGCGTGTACAACGGGATGACGTGGTCACCCTTCTTCAGGCTGAGGACGTTCTTGCCGACATCCACCCCCACGCCCGCGCCCTCATGGCCCAGGATGGCGGGGACCAACCCTTCGGGGTCGGTGCCGGACAGGGTGAATTCGTCGGTGTGGCAGATGCCGGTCGCCTTGATCTCCACCAGCACCTCGCCCTCGCGCGGCCCGTCCAGGTCGATGGTTTCCAGGCTGAGTTTCTCGCCGGCTTTGCGGGCTACGGCGGCACGTGTCTTCATGTCCGTCCTTACTTTCCTTTAGGTTGCCCGGCGCCTATCAAGCCTTCCCGCCAGTGGCCATACGTACACATTTCCACATAACCGATGGCAGGGCGACATGCTCCAGCGCATCCAATGACTGCACAAAACCCTCGGCCCTGATAATGGGCACCTGGGCTGCCAGAAGGTCGATGATCAATTCGAAGTGGGTCAAGCCGTGACGCACCTGGCCAGCCGGTGACCAGTCGGCTGCCATGGGCGCCTCGGCCAACGCGTCGGCGGTGGTCCAGGGCGTCGCCCGCCAAGCCGCGCCAGGAAGCTCGGTCATGCCGCCGAAGAGGCCCTTGGGGGGACGCGTGCGCAGCAGGACGTTGCGCTGCCTATCCGTCAGCCAGAAATGCACGCCGTAGCGGACCGGCCG
>CAXTXZ010000529.1:0-3258 GCA_964248015.1 uncultured Rhodopila sp.
CCGGTCGCGCTTGAATTTCGACGTGCATGGCGGCGGCTTCGTCTGCACCGGCCCCGAGGACGCCGCCGTCGCCGCCGAAATGGAGAAAGCCCGGCGGCGCAGCGGCTTCTACGGCTCGACCCGCACCTATCTGCCGATCCTGGCGCTGCACGGGCTGGAGGAACTGGGCCTGAAACTGCACCGCATGTCGGTGGAAGGCCAGTGGGACCGCCTGGCCGCCGAGGTGTCCGACGACACTGTCCGCATCTTCGCCGCCTGCGGCCGCTACGGCGGCCTGCACGACGCGATGGAGGCCCGCTTCGGCGGCGGCGCCGACTCGGTCGACGTGCATTTCCCGCCAGGCACGCCGCCCGGCCTGGCGCGCGAGCTGGTCGCCGACATACGCCGCATCCCGCATACTTTCGCCGGCTTCAACACCAACAGGTAAGGGAAACGACCATGGCGACGCCGATGTTCCGTTTCGATCCCGTCGAACTGCCGCCTGAGGCGCTGACCCTGCAAGCGGAAGTCCGCGACTTCATCCATCAGCACGCCGACAAGATGAGCTTCTCCCGCGGCGGCTTCGACCGGGACTTCAGCAGGGCGATGGCGGCGCGCGGCTGGATCGGCATGACATGGCCGAAACAATACGGCGGCCATGAACGGACCGCCTTCGAGCGTTACGTCGTCATCGAGGAGATGCTCGCCGCCGGCGCGCCGTTGTCGGCGCACTACACCGGCGACCGCCAGAGCGGCCCCAACATTCTGCGCTTCGGCACCGAGGCGCAGAAAAACTTCTTCTGCCCCAGGATCGCCGCCGGCGAGCTGACTTTTTGCATCGGCATGAGCGAGCCGAACTCGGGTTCAGACCTCGCCGGCACCCGCACCCGGGCGGTGAAGGTTGACGGCGGCTACAAGATCAACGGCAGCAAGCTGTGGACCTCGAACGCGCATCGCGCCGACTACGCCATCCTGTTCTGCAAGATGGCGGGCGACGGCACGCAGGAGCCTGACCGCCATGCCGGCGCGACTCAGTTCCTGCTGGACCTCAAGACGACGGGGGTGGAGATCCGTCCGGTGCTGGACCTTCTGGGCGAGCACCACTTCAACGAGATCTTTCTGACCGACGTTTTCGTTCCAGACAACCTTCTGCTCGGCCAGGAAGGCAACGGCTGGAACCAAGTGACCAGCGAACTCGCGTTTGAACGCAGCGCGCCCGACCGCTTCCTGATGTTCTTCCAAATGCTGAAGGAAATGATCCGCATGGCCGGCCCAACCCCCGACCGTCCCACCGCCGTGGCGCTCGGCAAGCTGGTGGCGCAACTGGCGACGCTGCGCGGCATGTCGCTGTCGATTGCCGGCATGTTGCAGGAAGGCTTGCAGCCGAACACCGAATCGGCGGTGGTGAAAGACCTCGGCACCCGCTACGAGCAGGACATCCCCGTCGTCGCCCGCCAGTTGTTCCCGGCGGAACCCGAACTGGAGGCGGTCGAGACTTATGTCTCGATGATCGCCCGGGCCACGATGAACGCGCCCCGGCTATCGATCCAGGGCGGCACGCGCGAAATCCTGCGCGGCATCATCGCGCGCGGCCTTGGCCTGCGCTGAGGAGGTTCCGACATGACGATACGCGACGAAACCCGCATGCTGCTGGAAAGCATGACCCGGCTGTTCGAGGACAAATGCACCAAGACGGTGATCGAACAGGCCGAGTCCGGCGTGTTCGCCTCCGACCTATGGCACTCCGTGGCGGAAACCGGCGTGCCGCTGGCTGCTTTGCCGGAATCCGCCGGCGGCGCGGACGCCCATTGGCCCGACCTGTATGCCGTGCTGCGCATCGTTGGGCGCACCGCCGCACCAATCCCGCTGGCGGAAACAATGCTGGCCGGCTGGATCGCCGCCAGCGCCGGCCTGGAGCTGTCCGACGGCCCGATGACCGTGGGTCCGGTCCGCGCCACGGACCGTCTGGCGGTGGAGCATGACGGCAATGGCTGGCGCTTGTCCGGCGTGGCCGGGCGGGTGCCGTATGCCTCGCATGCCGCCAGGACCGTGCTGGTCGCTGACGGACCGGAGGGTGAAATGGCAGTCAGCCTGGATCGCGCCGGAGAAGCCGAGGTCAAACTCGGGAAAAACATCGCCGGCGAATCCCGTGATACCCTGACCTTCGCCAATGTCCGCCTGCCAGCCGATGCAGTGCGGCCTCTCGGGCCTGGCGTCTCCCGCGCCGAGCTGTATCGGCGCGGCGCGCTGGCCCGCGCCGTGATGATGTCCGGCGCGCTGGAGCGGGCAATGGAACTGGCGGTCGGTTACGCGCAGGAACGGGTGCAGTTCGGCCGGCCGATCTCCCGCTTCCAGGCGGTGCAGCAGAACTTGGCAGTGCTGGCAGGGCAAACAGCGGCGGCGGTGGCGGCGGCAAACCTTGGGATTGAGGCCTTGGTAAATGACCGGGAAGCCTTCCTGGTCGCCGTGGCCAAGACCCGCGTGGGTGAGGCCGCGACGCTAGCCTGCGAAATCGCTCATCAGGTGCATGGAGCGATCGGCTACACGCGGGAATACGCGCTGCAACTGTCCACACGGCGGCTCTGGTCGTGGCGTGAGGAGTTCGGCTCCGATCCCGAGTGGGCGGCGCGGGTAGGGGAAGCCGTGTGCGCAGGTGGCGCGGAGACGCTTTGGCCGATGCTGGCGGCGGGATAGACGAACCGGCACAGGCTGCGGGAAGGCCTGCAACCCGAGAGGAAGTCAACCCTTGCGAAAGGCCATGGCGCTCGTCATGAGCAAGGCACTTCGTTGGTTGCTGGCCATTGCGAGCACCGGGACAACCATGCAGGAATGACTTTCACCAGGGCTTTGTGCTCAATTGCAATGAGATGAACTGAACTGGCTGCTGAAACCTGCTCAGGGCCAGTTCGGCTTTCACGCCAGATCAGGCGATCCGCTTGAGAACGCTATGTCGCCGGTTCGTCGTATGCGGGCGAACCTGCGGCTTCCATGCACCAGTGTCAGAGGCTTCCTTCCAAGCGGCCGACTCAGGCACGTCCGGCGAGTCCAGTTCATAAAGCGCCAGGTATTTTGCCGTGTCAGCCTGCGCCGAATGCTCCAGCCGGTAGCGGGTGCACGCCTTGCAGCCCGGCACCTGCAAGATCATCGGCACATGCTCCTCATCATAGATGCGGTTGAACTCCGCCTCGTGCTCCGCAGGGATATCCATCTGCACGACATAAAGATATACCCCGCCTCCCTGAAAACCCGCATCCACTCTTGCTAAACGGAACGAACCGG
>CAXTXZ010000530.1:0-3248 GCA_964248015.1 uncultured Rhodopila sp.
GCACGACCTGCTGGCCCATCACGCCGCCGGCCTTGTTCAGGTCTTCCACGGCCTGTTCGGCGCCGGCCTTCATCTGGTCACCGAAGGAAGCGTTCTCGCCGGTCAGCGGTCCGGCCACGGCGATATGAAGCTGTGCCCGCGCGGGCGCGGCCACACCCGCTGCGGCGATGGCCAAGGTCGCCACGGCGCCCAGCAGGCTGGTCCTGCGACATGTATTCTTCAGCATTGAGCATCCCCGTCTTGTTATGCCGCGCCGACAGGCTGCGGACGGCGCAAGCCTAGCCGCGCATCACGAAAAGCGCCACAATACAGACAACGGATCATTTTGAATTTCCCCAAATCAAGCTGACTTGCTACCACGATGCAATTCATCTGGACGGTTCAAGGAGCGTGAAACCGCGAAGGCATCCCTGTTCTACCTGCCCAGCATCGGCAGCCGGGCGGACATTGAAGCAGGCATGGCCGGCATGCGCCCCGAACTCTATCAACGCATGCTCGGCGAACTCACCGAGCAGATCCGCCTGGCCGACGAACTCGGCTACGACTCCGTCAGCTTCACCGAGCACCATTTCCACATCGAGGGGTTCGAGCTTTCCAACAACCCCATCCTCCTCGACCTCTACTTCGCCATGCTCGACCACATGACCGGCGGCCGGGCCAACGCCGGCTTCGCGCGCGGCTACCAGCGCCGCTGGGTCGATGTCATGGCGCAGCAGACGCACGACATCCACGGCGCGCTGCCCCACCAGCACGACGAGATCAACGCCGCCAACCGCGCCGCCTCTGAGGAGAACTTCCAGATCATCAAGAAGGCCTGGACGCAGGAGATGCTGACCCACGACGGCAAGTACTGGAAGGTGCCGGCCGGCGAGACCCCCTGGGTGCTAGACACCACCGAGAAATACGGCAAGGGGGTCGAGAACGGCATCCTGAAAGCGGTCGGCGTCGTGCCGAAGCCGCTGCAAAAGCCGCACCCGCCGATCTTCCTGCCGTTCGCTTCGTCGGAGAACTCCATCCGCTGGGCAGCGAAGGAAGGCGTCACCGCCATCCTGCCACCCATGCTGCCAGTCTACGAGAACCATCTGTACGACGTCTATGCCGCAGTCTCTGGCCGCCCGCGCGGCCTCGGCACGGGCTTGCTGCGCGACGTCATCATCGCCGACACCGATGAGGAAGCCATGGCGCTATGGCGCGATGCCGGCCAGTTTTCTGGCCGCGCCTGGTTCGAGCCGTTCGGCTTCCGTCGCGGCATGCAGGACCCCAAGACCGGCTCGTTCCTGACGCCCGAGGAAGCCGTTCGGCGCGGCTACATCCTGGCCGGATCGATTGACACGGTGATCCGCGGCCTGGAGGCCAACATGAAGCGGCAGAACGTGGACTGGCTGTTTTGCTACACGTACAACGGGCTGGTCCCGCATGCCAAGCTGATGAAGTCGATCGAGCGCTTCTACACAGAGGTGATGCCTCGGTTCGGTTAGGATCTGCTTACCTCTGAATATTTATCAAGGCGGCTTGGTTACGCCAGACCACCTTTCGCTCTGAAAAATGTGACGGTAAGTAGAAACAGCAGCCCACCTAGGGGCATGTGGTTTGGGCCGCTCACTTGCCACGTCCAGGACCGTGCATGGATGAAACGCAATACGGCGTGGAATTGGACGGGGGGTTATAGCGCCATAGGAGTTGGCTTTAGCCTTGGTGGCGTTCAACGTATTCACGCAGGGCGGCGTTGATCCGGGTCTGATAGCCTTCGCCGCCGCGCTTGAACCACTCCAACAGGTCTGCGTCCAGCCTAAGAGAGGTCAGGCGCTTCACAGGACGATAGAGCGCACCGCGGACAGCGCCATTCCAATCCTTAACCTCAGGCATGTCCGAGGTGTCGATTTCGCTGTCGGGCATGGCGGCAACCACTTCCAGAGCTGCTCGTTCCTCCGCTGTTAATTTCCTAGTGTTCGCCATCTTCGTATGCCTTTCGCTCCTGTCGCGTTGCCTTCCTGACGCTAATAATCCGGTTCGGCGCATCGGTGGAATCAGACCATGTGTGCACGATGAACAGAAGGACGCCGCCAACTTGGCAAAGAGTGTCCCATCGATCGTCGTCAGGATGGGGATCTTGCTTGGACAGGGCCAGAGGATCGACAAGCGCCGCTTCGCCAATACTCAGCGGTAACCGGTGCTTGCGACGGTTTATCGCGTCCTTGTCCGGATCCCAGCTCCAACGCAAAACGCTCCTCCTGTATCTACGAAAAAGTAGATACAGGAGGAGCGGATGTCAAGACTCTCAAAGCATGGGAGGAAGATGATCTCCATCCAAAGGCCTATAGCCTCTCAACTGATCAAGCAGCCTCGAAGGTATTTTATGGTCGATTCTGATGCGTTTTCCACTGTCGCTCTCTGGATTGACGCCATTCGGTCGAAGCAAATCAGCGCAAGGGAGCTTTTAGAGTTTCATCTTTCGCGTGTTGAAGCAATTAATCCGTTGATTAATGCGATTATTTGCTTAAGGCCGGAGCAAGCTAGAAGGCAAGCCGATGCGGCCGATGCCGCGTTCGCTCATGGCGACTGGTGGGGACCATTCCACGGCATACCGATAACCATCAAGGACACGTTCGACGTGTGCGGAATGGCAACGACAGTGGGATTGAAGGAAAAGAGGGATAACATAGCGTCCGCGAATGCTGTCGCAGTCCAGCGGTTGGTCGATGCGGGAGCTATAATTTTTGGGAAAACCAATGTTCCGGAAGGCGCAGCTGACTATCAGACTTATAACAAATTATTTGGTGTCACCAACAACCCTTGGGACCTTCAGCGTGGAGCGGGCGGATCGTCCGGCGGGGCCGCGGCGGCCATTGCCGCAGGTTTGACATCCATGGAACTTGGAAGCGACCAGGGTGGATCGCTCCGCAATCCTGCGCAATATTGCGGTATTTACGCCCATAAGCCGACCTATGGCATTGTTCCAATGCGTAGTGGCTCCGCATCCGATTGGATCTCTTCTTCAGAGTTTACGGTTGCCGGTCCACTTGCGCGTACGGCACAGGATTTGGAACTAGAACTGGATGTCATTGTCGGGGCTGATCCCATGCTGATGACCGGCTGGTCACTCAATCTCCCGAAGCCTACGCAAAGCTCGCTCAGCGGTTTTCGTGTTGCGGCGTGGCTAGACGATAAGTCGTGCCCAATAGATGGATGTTTGGTCCCGGCATTTGGTGGTGCGGGTTGAAGGTGAACCGTTCCGGCTCGTTAGTCCA
>CAXTXZ010000531.1:0-3244 GCA_964248015.1 uncultured Rhodopila sp.
AATCGCCCGCCTGAACCTCAAGCCGGTTCAACCATTGCCAAGCAGCCTGACTTGCCGCTGTCAGGCAGCCCACCCGTCGCCATGGTCACCGGGGCCGCAAGAAAGCCCTCGGCGTCCATGGCCAGGCTTTCAACGCGCCGCCCCCATCACCCAAGCCAGCACACCCTTCTGCGCGTGCAGCCGGTTCTCCGCCTCGTCAAACACCACGGACTGCGGGCCATCGATCACGTCGGCATCCACCTCCTCGCCGCGATGCGCCGGCAGGCAGTGCATGAACAGCGCATCCGCCGCCGCCTGAGACATCAGCCGGCTGGTCACCCGGTACGGCGCAAGCATGTTGTGCCGGCTCTCGTTCGGATCATCCGACATCGACACCCAGGTATCGGCCACGACACATCGAGCCCCCGCCACGGCCACGGCCGGATCATGGGTCAGCTCGATCGTGCCGCCCTGGGCACGCGCCCAGGCGACCAGGTCGGCCGGCGGCGACAGGCCCTCCGGCGTCGCCAGGCGCAGCGTGAAGCCAAAGCGCACGGCGGCCTCGATCCAGCTTCGCGCCACGTTGTTGCCGTCGCCGCACCACGCCACAACCTGTCCGGCGATCGGGCCGCGATGCTCCTCGAACGTCATCACGTCGGCCATGAGCTGGCAGGGATGCGACGCCTCGGTCAGCCCGTTGATCACCGGCACGGTGGCGTGCTCGGCCAGTTCCCCCAGCTTCGACGCCTTGTCCGTGCGCAGCATGATGGCGTCGACATAGCGCGACAGCACGCGCGCCGTGTCGGCGACGGACTCCCCGCGCCCAAGCTGGCTGTCCTTGCCGGACAGGATCACGACGTCGCCGCCCAGTTGCCGCATGCCCACCTCGAACGACACGCGCGTGCGGGTCGAGGGCTTCTCGAAGATCAGCGCCAGCGTCTTGCCGGCAAGCGGGCGCGACGTCGCGCCCCCGGCCCGCTTGAAGCCCACCGCCACGTCCAGCATCCGGCGCAGCGTCGCCGGGTCGAAATCGCGCAGGTCAAGGAAATGGCGCGGGGCAGGCCCCTGGCGCGATGCCCGGTCCTGCCCGTCCAGCTTCAGCCGGACAGCGCCGCTCATTGCGCCGCCTCCCGCCCCGCCTCGCCGGCGACCTTCCGCGCCGCTCGGCGCAGCATCGCCATGCCCTCGTCGATGTCGCTGTCGGTCACCACCAGCGGCGGCGCCAGCCGCAGCACGTTGTCGCCGGCGGTGATCGCCATCAGCCCCTCCGCCACGCACGCCGCCTGCACCTTGCCCTGCGGCAGGGCGCATTTCAGCCCGAGCAAAAGCCCCAGGCCGCGGGCATCGACGAACACCGTGGGGAACTCTCGCGCGACCTTGTCCAGCTCGCCGCGCATCTTGCGGCCCTTGCGCTCCACGTCCTCCAGGAAGCCGGGCGCCAGGACGACATCGAGCACGGCGTTGCCGGCGGCGCAGGCCAACGGGTTGCCGCCGAACGTGGTGCCGTGCGTGCCGGGCACCAGCGCCTTGGCGAACTGCTCCTTGGCCAGCACCGCCCCCAGAGGGAAGCCGCCGCCGATGCCCTTGGCCGAGGACATCACGTCCGGCGTGATGCCGGACCATTCATGCGCGAACAGCTTGCCGCTGCGCCCCATGCCGGACTGCACCTCGTCCATGCCCAGGATGATGCCGTACTCGTCGCACACCGCGCGCAGGTCGCGCAGGAACTGCATGTCGGCGGGACGCACCCCGCCCTCGCCCTGCACCGGCTCGACGATGATGCCGCCGGTTTGCGGGCCGATGGCGTCGCGCACGGCGTTCATGTTGTTGAACGGCACGTGGTCGAAGCCATCGACCACCGGGCCGAAGCCTTCCAGGTAGTGCGCGTTGCCCGTCGCCGCCAGCGTCGCCAGCGTCCGGCCATGGAACGCGCCCTCGAAGCAGATCAGCCGGTAACGTTCCGGCTTGCCGGCGTCCGACATCGCCCGCCGCATCATCTTGATCATGCCCTCGTTCGCTTCCGCGCCCGAGTTGCAGAAGAACACGCTGTCGGCGAACGTCGCATCGACCAGCCGCTTCGCCAGCCGTTCCGCCTGCGGGATCCGATAAAGGTTGGACGTGTGCATCACCTTGGCGGCCTGCTCGGCGATCGCCTTGACCAGATGCGGATGCCCATGCCCCAATGAGGCCGTGGCGATGCCCGACCCGAAATCGAGGAATCGTCGCCCGTCGCCGGTCCACAGCCAAGCGCCCTCGCCCCGCTCGAAAGCGAGGTCAGCACGTGCGTAGTTCGGCATCAGAGCGGAAATCATCAGGGCTCAACCCATGGTTCGTCGATTCCAATGGATCGCCCGCCCGCGACCTTTCGGGGCAGGTCCAAAGGAAACAAGTAGTTTTGGCGAAGCGTGGACCGGTGTCAAACCCGCAATTTGACATAAGGCGCAAGGCGGCGTTGCGGAGGGCACGGGGCGGCTGGCACGGGGCGGCGCGAAAACCCTTGCATCCCGTCCGCCGCCGCGCATCGTTGCCGCATGCCGGACGACACGCCCTCAGCCCCGCCCAGCGCGGCCGACCTGCACCAGGCGGCCCTGCGCTACCTGGCCCGCTACGCCGCGACCGAGGCCGGCCTGCGCCGCGTCCTGTCCAGGCGGATCGACCGCTGGGCCAGGAGCCAGCCCGATCCGTCCGCCGACCTGCTGGAGGCCGCGCGCGCCGCCATCGAGCCGGTGATCAGCCGCCTCGTGCGGGCGGGCGCGCTCAGCGACACGGCGTTCGCCGAGATGCGCGCGAGAAGCCTGTCGCAGGGCGGCCATTCCCGGCGCTCGGTGCAGGCCAGGCTGGTGGCGAAGGGCATCGCCACGGACCTTGCGCGCGACGCCGCGCCGGATGACCCGGAAGCCGAGCTTGGGGCGGCGCTAGTTATGGCGCGACGGCGGCGGATCGGGCCGTACCGCGCCGCTGGCGTGGCGGACGCGGCGCTGAAGCTGAAGGAGCTTGGCCGGCTGGCGCGCGCCGGGTTCTCCCGCGAGACGGCCCAGCGCGCGCTCGACATGACGGCGGAGGAGGCGGAGGACCGCATACACGAACTGCGGCGCTGAGCCGGAGGACAGCCTGTTTCCGTTGCGCCCGTTTCTGCCCGCCATGAACCACGCCGCCACGGCACCCCCGCTTCCCGCCAACCGAAGATTTCCCGGCAAAGCAGGTGGCACCACGCCGGCCTGCCCCTTATCTTAAAAGGATGTCCGACACGCCAGCCTTCCTAGAC
>CAXTXZ010000532.1:0-1374 GCA_964248015.1 uncultured Rhodopila sp.
GTGATCGTGCGGGCGCATGTGCCGCTGAAGGAGATGTTCGGCTACATCTCCCACCTGCGGAGCATGACGAAGGGCCGCGCGTCCTTCACCATGCAGTTCCACCATTACGATCCGGTGCCACGCAACGTGGCTGACGAGATCATGAAAAAGAGCGCCTGATCCGGCGCCAGGCGCTTGCAAGCAGGGCGCGGGTGGCTCAGGCCCCCGCGCCCCTTTGATTCGCTGGTCATGTTGGCTCCGGCAGTTCGTTCAAGGCGGCACTGGCGCCGGCATGGCCAAGTTCCAGCGGGCTTGTCAGGGCAGCAGCCACACCGGGTTCTTGATGCGTGACAGGAACGTGGCGTGGGCGAGCAGTTCCGTCTCGCTCGTCTGGATGGGCCGCGGCGTCCGTGGCCCGGTGTGCTGGTAGACCGTCACTGGACCGCGAATGTCCTGGGCCGCCAGGGACAGGCCGCGCTGGCGGCCGCCGGTGAGTTCGACGTAGACCTCGGCCAGCAGGCGGCAGTCCAGCAGGGCGTTGTGGGTGGTGCGGGCGGACAGGTCGATGGAGAACCGGCGGCACAGCGCATCCAGGCTGTTGGGCATGCCGGGGAAGCGGGTCTTCGCAAGCGCCAGAGAATCAATCATGCGGTCGCGGGACAACGGCGGCATGCCGGCGCGCGTGAACTCCATATCGAGGAAGCCGAAGTCGAAGGGGGCGTTGTGCGCGATCAGCTTGCTGTCGCCGAAGAACGCGGCCAGCGGTTCGGCCACCTCGGCGAACAGCGGTTTTCCCGCCAGGTCGGCCCTGGTGAAGCCGTGCACGCGGGAGGCTTCGGGCGGGATGTCGCGCTGCGGGTCGATCAGCACATGGAAATGCTGGCCGGTGGGCAGGTCGTTGATGAGTTCGAGCGCGGCGACCTCGATCACCCGGTCGCCGGTGAGCGGGTCCAGGCCGGTGGTCTCGGTGTCGAACAGCACGGTGCGGATCATGGCCGTAAAGTTTGGATGAAACGGGTGAGGATTCGCAAGGTGTGGTTGCGCGACAGCCCTGTCCTCACCACCAGGTCGGCGCGGCGGCGCTTCTCGCGGTCGGGCATCTGGCGGGCGATGATGGCGGCGATGTCGGCCTTGCTCATGCGGCGGCGCAGGCCGACGCGGTGGATCTGAACGGCCAGGGGCGCGGAGACGACCACGACGGTATCGACACGTTCATCGCCCTTGATCTCAAGCAGCAGCGGGATGTCGAGCACCACGGCGGGTTTGCCGGCACGCCGAGCGCGGGCGACAAAGGCGCGTTCCTCGGCTTCGACCATGGGATGGAGGATGTGTTCCAGACGGGTCAGCGCCTCGGGCTTGCCGAGGACGGCGTGACGCAGCGCGACGCGATCCACC
>CAXTXZ010000532.1:1474-3243 GCA_964248015.1 uncultured Rhodopila sp.
GGTCCCACGCGATGACCGCCAGTCCCGGCAGTTCCCGTGCCAGCGCGTCGGCTCGGGAGCGGGTGCGGTTGGCGAGGGTGACCGGAACCTTGAGCGCCAGCAGAACCGCCGCTATGGCGCGCGCGGCGCCGCCCGCGCCCAGGATAAGCGCGGGGCCGGTGGCGGGATTAACGCCGTGGGCGCGCAGGTTCTCCAGGAAGCCCCAGCCGTCCGTGTTGCTGCCGTGGATCTGGCCGTCGGTGAAGACCAGCGTGTTGACCGCGCCGGCCCGGTGCGCCGATTCGTCCACCACGTCGCAGGCCGCGAAGGCCGCCACCTTGTGCGGGATGGTGCAGTTGACGCCAGCGAAGCCCGCCCGCATCAGGCCGCGCACGGTATCGGGGAAATGCGCCGGCTCGATCGGCAGCGGCACGTAGGCGCCATCGACGCCGTGGCGTTCAAGCCAGAACCCGTGCAGGCGCGGCGACCGCGAGTGGCTGACCGGCCATCCGGTGATCCCCGCGAGACGCGCCTTGCCAGAAAGAATCGTCATCCGGGCGGCTTCCGGGCGGCCTCGGCCTCAGGGCGGAATAGCCTCATCCGAGGAATTTCTCCGTCCAGCTTTTGTAGTCGCCCTCCCGCGTGACCTTTGCCATCATCTGCGAGGACGCGATCCCGGTCAGTTCGGAGGGCTTCGTGCCGTCTCGCAGCGCCTTTAGCGTGTCGTAGGTCGCCTTGACCGCGGCGGAGAAGGGCTGGTGGCCTTGCAGGGCGATACGCACGCCCCGGCTTGCCAGGTAACCCTTGTCCTGCAAGGCGTCGGGAACGCCGCCCAGCATGAGGGGGATCTTCACCTCGGCGGCGATGGCGTCGAGGTCGTCCCTTGTCAGGCCGCCGGCGATGAACAGGGCGTCAACGCCGGTTGCCTCGTAGGCCTTTAGCCGCCTGATGCCGTCGGCCAGCCCGGTGATCGAGGGGGAACTGGTGCGCCCGATGATCGTCAGGGACTTGTCCTCCCGCGCGGCGAGGGCGGCGCGCATCTTGCCGATGCCTTCCTCCAGCGAGATGACGCTCGGCTTGCTTTCGCCGAAGGCGCGGGGCAGCAGGGTGTCCTCGATCATCAGCGCTGCGACGCCGGCGGTCTCAAGCTCCTGCACCGTGCGCATGACATTGAGGGCGTTGCCGTAGCCGTGGTCGGCGTCAACCATCAGCGGCAGCTTGCCGGCGCGGTTGATGCGGTAGGCCTGCTGGGCGAACTCGGTCAGCGTGAGGACGATCAGGTCGGGCGCGCCGAGGACGGCGAAGGACGCGATGGAGCCGGCGAACATGCCGACCTCGAAGCCGATTTCCTCGGCGATGCGGGCGGAGATCGCGTCGTGGACCGAGCCGGGATGGATGCAGGCGCTGCCGGAGATGGTGTCACGGTAGCGTTCGCGGCGATCGGTCCAGTGCATGGTTTCCCCCGTTCTGATGTCGCTGCATGCTAGGGGCGTTGAGGGCGCTGGGGAAGGGAGACAGGGTTGTGGTCGAACATGCTTATGCCGATCTGGGCGACGTGCGGCTGCACTACGTCACCGCCGGCGCCGGGTTCCCGGTGCTGCTGCTGCACGGGTGGCCGCAAAGCTGGCATGAGTGGCGGCACGTCATTCCCCGGCTGGCCGAGAGGTTCCGGGTGATCGCGCCGGATCTGCGGGGGCTGGGGGATTCGTCGCGGCCGGCGGATGGGTATGACAAGAAGACGATCGGCGGCGACGTCTTTGAGGCTCCCGTTCCTTCGCTGCTCGGCGTGG
>CAXTXZ010000533.1:0-213 GCA_964248015.1 uncultured Rhodopila sp.
ACGCGGGCGCGGTGCAGCACCAGCGTCGGCTCCTCGTTGCCTGACCCAAACGGCGCCAGGCGCTCCAGGTGCCTGGCGACTTCGGTTGTTGCCCCAGGGACCGTCAGGCTGGCCTCGACGGTCAGGTCGGCGGCGCTCGGCATGCCCGAGGCGATGGCGAGCCGTGCATCCAGGAACGCGTGGAAGTCCTCCACGCGCTCGGCCCGGACGGAG
>CAXTXZ010000533.1:233-1958 GCA_964248015.1 uncultured Rhodopila sp.
CCAGGCCTCCCCCGCCACCAGGACGGCGGCGTGGCCCGCAGCGAGCTGGCTTTCCGCCGACCGCAGGGCCTTGTCCATGATCCCCGCCTCGACATCCTGCCGCTGCCGGTTGACCCCCTCCAGCCTCTCGGCCAGCGCCAGGGCTTCGATCCGATCCTCGGCCAGCAGCAGGCGCAGGCCAAGGTCGGCCGCGCTGATGCGCCCGCCGGCGTTGATCCGCGGGCCAAGCGCGAAGCCGCAGGTGGCGGCGTTCAGCTTGTCGCGCGCGCCGCTGACTTCAAGCAGGGCGGCGATGCCCGGCCGCGTCCTGCGGGCCATGACTTTAAGGCCCTGGCAGACCAGCGCCCGGTTGACGCCGGTCAGCGGCATCACGTCGCAGACGGTGGCCAGCGCCACAAGATCCAACAAGCCGATCAGGTCAGGTTCGGCGCGCGCCGCGAAGAAGCCAAGCCGGCGCAGCACGCGGACGGCGGCAATCGTGGTCAGGAAGGTCACCCCGGCGGCGCAAAGGTGACCGAGGCCCGAGCCGTCGTCCAGCCGGTTCGGGTTGACCGTCGCCAGGATGGCCGGCGGCACGCCTTCGGCCTTGTGGTGGTCCAGCACGATCACGTCGGCCTGACCCGCCACGGCGGACAAGGCCAGGGCGGCGGCCGTGCCGCAATCAACGCAAACGATCAAGGTCGCGCCGCGTTCCACCAAGGACGTCAGCGCCGGCGCGTTCGGTCCGTAGCCTTCCAGTATACGGTCAGGCACGTGATGATGCACGCCGCACCCCAGCATGCGCAGGAAGCTGACCATGATGGCGGCGCTGCAAGCGCCATCGACGTCGTAATCGCCGAACACCGCCACGGTTTCCCCACGGCGTACCGCGTCGGCCAGCCGGTCCGCCGCCACATCCATGTCGGCCAGGGTGGAGGGGTCGGGCAACAGGGCGCGCAGCGTGGGCTCCAGGAAATGCACCGCCGCCTCGATGCCGATGCCACGGGCGGCGAGCAGGCGGCCGACGATCTCCGGCAGGGCCAGCCGCTGGGCGATGCCGAATGCCACCCGGTCCTCGCCCAAGCGCCAGAGCCAGCGCCGCCCGGACAGGCTGGACGTGACGCCCAGCACGTGTTGCGGGGAACCAGCCATCAGGTCGGCGTCCAGGTCTTCTGCGCGAAGTTATGGAACGCCTCGATGAAGCGGACGGTGCCGGAGTGGCTGCGCATGACGATGGAATGCGTGATCGCGCCGCCGGGGCTGCGCCTGACGCCTCGCAGCATGGGGCCGGCGGTGACGCCGGTGGCGGCGAACATCACATCGCCCTTGGCCATCTCCTCCACCGAAAAGCAGCGTTTCGGATCGGCATGGCCCATGGCGCGGACGCGTTCGACCTGGTCGTCGGATTCATACAGCAGGCGGCCTTGCATCTGGCCGCCGACGCAGCGCAGGGCCGCCGCCGAAAGCACGCCCTCGGGCGCGCCGCCAGAGCCTAGGTAGATGTCGATCCCCGCGTCCGGCATGGCGGTGGCGATGACGCCGGCGACATCGCCATCGCTGATCAGCATGACCCGCGCGCCGGCTTCGCGGCATTTGGCGACCAGCTCCTTGTGGCGGTCACGGTCAAGGATGCAGACGACCAGATCGGAAACCTCGCACGCCTTGGCCCTCGCCAGGTTGCCCAGGTTGTTCGCCACCGAGTCGTCGCGGTTGCCCCCCCCCGGGGGCCACCCCCCGGCCGATGCC
>CAXTXZ010000533.1:1968-3240 GCA_964248015.1 uncultured Rhodopila sp.
GTCGTCGAGGTTCACCACACCCGGCGGCAACCCGCCGCCGACGGCGATCTTTTCCATGTAGATGTCAGGCGCATGCAGGAAGTTGCCGTTCTCGGCTAGGGCAAGCGTGGCCATGGCGTTCGGGCCGGCCTTCGCGGTCAGCGTGGTGCCTTCCAGCGGGTCCACGGCGATGTCCATCGGCGGCCCGCCAGCGCCCACCTTTTCCCCGATGAACAGCATCGGCGCCTCGTCCATCTCGCCCTCCCCGATGACCACCGTGCCGTCGATCGCCACTGCGTCGAAGGCCTTGCGCATGGCTTCGACCGCCGCGCCGTCGGCCTCGTTCTTGTTGCCAAGGCCAATCCAGCGAGACGCCGCCAGGGCCGCGGCTTCGGTCACCCGCACCAGCTCCAGCGCCAGGTTGCGGTCAGTCATCGAGCCGGGAACCGGCTTGTTGGTGGCAGCCATGTGTTTCCTTCCTGGCGTGGTTTATGTCCCGGACGCTCTAGCACGGACCATGCCGCGCCGCGATGCCAAGCCGCGTGCGATGCCAAGCCGCGTGCGATGCCATCCGGGCCATCCGGTCGCGGCAAGGCATGCCAGAAGGCAAGTTAAGGCTTTGTCAACCAATTTTGCCGCATGACATCGGGCTTGGAATAGGACCGACACTTTCAGGGGTCAAAGGAACCATGCCTCTGTTCCCCGTCAGGGTGATTGCGCCGGACCAGGCTGCTCTTGCCGACTCGCTGGCGAGAGCCGGCTGGCTTTACCGTCCTGGCGCCCACATCTGGCGTAGCCTGGTTATAGCCTTGACCGGGTTGATCGGCACTGTCGCGTCCATCACCCTGTTCGTCGCCATCAACGGATGGCAAGCCCATGTCGAGGACATCCGCTTCAGCAGCCTGGCGCGTGACCACCTGCAGTCCATCAACGCCGGGTTGAAGGACGCGACGGACCTACTTTACTCGATGCGCGCCTATTTTGAATCGCTCGATCATCGCCCCAGCCTGACTGAGTACCGGGCATTCTCCGAAAGCTTGCGCGAACATGCGGTTGGAATGCGCGACACCGGATGGGCGCCTCGTGTGACGGCGGCGGAGCGCGAAGCTTTTGAACATCGGATGCGGACTATCAGCTTTCCAGACTTTCAGATCCAGGAGCGCGGTCCTGACGGCAAGCTGGCGCGATCCGCGGAGTGGGCCGAGTACTTCCCCATCATCTATTCGGTCGGCATCACCCTGTCGGCGCGGGAGAATGCCGATGTCGACGCGCTGCTGCGCCAAGCGGACATGG
>CAXTXZ010000534.1:0-3236 GCA_964248015.1 uncultured Rhodopila sp.
GGGTTAGCTTGTAGGCCTATGCTGTCAAAGGTGCTTCTTCATGCGACGTTGGATAATTGGGCCGGACATCACGGACCGCGGTGGGCTGGCGCTCGAGGACGCGCCTGCGCAGGACCCGGGAGCCGGCCAGGTGCGGCTTCGCGTGCGCGCCGTTTCCCTCAACGCCCGCGACCTGATGATACTGGCAGGCCCGTTTGGCCGCCTGCCGGGCCGGGCGCTGGTCCCTGGCTCGGACGTCGCGGGCACGATCGACGCGGTTGGGCCGGGCGTGGAAGATTGGGCCGTCGGCGACCGTGCGGTTGACCTGCATTTCCGTGGGTGGACGAGCGGGCCGCCCAAGCCCGGCTTGAAACTTGGCCTGGGCGCCTTGGACGAGGATGGGGTGCTGGCAGAGCGCATCGTGCTGCCGGCCGACCGGCTCGCCCGGCCGCCCGGCGCCTTGGACGATGCGGAAGCGGCCTGCCTGCCCTGCGCGGCGGTGACAGCCTGGAACGCCCTCCATGGCGACCATGCCATCGCATCCGGCTCGCACGTCCTGGTGCTTGGCAGTGGCAGCGTCTCGCTGTTCGCGCTGCAATTCGCCCGTGCGGCGGGCGCCGAAGTGACCATGACCTCGCGCGAACCGGCGAAGAGCGACCGCTTGCTGAAGATGGGCGCCGCGCGCGTGATCGACAGCAAGGCCAACGCGGAATGGGGCCAAGCCGTGTCGGACGCCACTGGCGGGGGCGCCCACAAGGTCGTCAACACCGTGGGCCTTGAAGCTCTCGGCCAGTCGCTGGCGGCGGCGCGCCACGGCGGCGAGGTCGCCATGGTCGGGCTGCGCCCCGGCGACGCAGGGCCGATCGACCCGTCGCAGTTGAACGGCAAGGGCACGGTAGTCCGTGGCATCACCGTCGGCAGCGCCGCCATGTACGCGGCGCTCGCCGCCGTCGTGGACATGCACGGGTTGAAGCCGGTGATCGGCGCGCGCTTCGGTTTCGAGCAGGCGCGCGAGGCCTATGCGGCGCAGGCTTCGTTCGACACGTTTGGCAAAGTCGTGATCGACCTTGCCTGAAGCCGGTTCGCTTGGGAGATCCCGATGCCGTTCCCCTACCTCCAAGCCGTCACCGACCTGATAAGGACGGCGCTTGCCGACCGGCTCGACCCGGCCGTGCGGGACTACCTCGACCTGTTCGCCGATGACGGCGTGATGGAGACGCCCTACGTGCGCCCCGGCGGCAGCGGCCGGTCGGAGGGACGGCCGGCCATCGCCGCGCGGATGGAGGCGTTGCGCGGCGTGGTGCGGCTGTCGGACTTCGCCCTGACGGCCACCTATCCCGGCGCTGACAGTCAAGTCGCGCTGGAGTATGCCGGCACCGTCCACCTGGAGCAGAAGGGCGTGCGCTTCCGCCAGAACTACGTCGCGGTGCTGCACCTCCGGGACGGCCGCCTCGCCCTGTGGCGCGAATACACCAACCCGCTGGCGGCCGAGGGCGCCACGCCCGATGCCGGCTGAGGAATTCCCATGACTGACGGGATCGAACCGTTCCGCCTGGCCGTGCCCGAGGCGGTGCTCGACGACCTGCGGGACCGCCTTTCCCGCACACGCTGGCCGGAGCGCGAAACGGTCGGCGACTGGTCGCAGGGCGCCCCTCTCGATCGCATGCGCTCGCTCTGCGCCTACTGGCGCGACCGTTACGACTGGCGGCGTTGCGAGGCCATGCTGAACGCCTGGGGGCAGCACCGCACGACGATCGACGGGCTCGGCATCCACTTCCTGCACGTCCGCTCGCCGGAGCCGGATGCCATGCCGATGCTGATGACCCATGGCTGGCCCGGCTCGGTCATCGAGTTCAGCAAGGCGATCGGCAAGCTGGCCGACCCGGCTTCGCATGGCGGCGACCGGCGGGACGCGTTTCACCTCGTGCTGCCGTCGCTGCCGGGTTACGGCTTCTCCGATAAGCCGTTGGAGCCGGGATGGGGCGTGGACCGCATCGCACGGGCCTGGATCACGCTGATGCAGCGGCTCGGTTACCGGCGCTGGGTGGCGCAGGGTGGCGACTGGGGGGCGGTGGTCACGTCGATCATCGCGGCGCGGCGCCCGCCGGGCTGCCTGGCCGCCCACCTGAACACGCTGACCTTGCCGCCCGGCCCTGGCGATGAGGCAAACCTAGCGCCCGACGCAAAGGCCGCGTTCGAGGCCATGCGGCGGTTCACCAAGGAGGAAATCGGGTATGCGCGCCAACAATCCACCCGCCCGCAGACGCTGGGCTACGGGCTGGCGGACTCGCCGGCCGGGCAGGCGGCCTGGATCGTCGAGAAGCTGCACGCCTGGGCTGACAACGATGAGGGCGAGCCGATGCGGTTCAGCCGGGACGAAGTTCTGGATAACGTGATGCTCTATTGGCTTCCCAACGCGGCGGCGGCATCCGCCCGCCTTTACTGGGAAAGCTTGGCCGATGCGTCCATGGCCCGACGGATCGACATGCCCATTGGCGTCAGCATGTTCCCACGCGATACGACGCGATCGCCGCGGGCCTGGGCTGAGCGGTATTTCAGCGACATCATTCACTGGGGCGAGCCCGAGCGGGGCGGGCACTTCGCCGCGTTCGAGCAGCCCGGCATCTTTGTCCGCGAGGTCGTCCAATGCTTCCGCGGCGTGCGCTTGGGTTGAGAAGCCCGACGCTGGCCCGCAGGTTTGAAGGCTGCGCGCAATGCAACTGTGATATGCCCGCGTCGCTCACGAAGGCATTGCCCTTTCAGGCTTCACAGGCATCCAGACCGTTGGTTGCCGCTTCGAACCGCTCCAGGCTTAACGTTTCCTTAATCTGTCCGGGCTAACCTCGAATCGAAACATTCTTGGCCTGGGCATGCGGTGGTGGTGGCTGTTCGTCTGCGTTCTGCCGTTGCTGGCCCCGCCCTCGGCCGCCCAGTCGCTGCCGGAGCGCGCTTACCAAGACGATGAGCGTTTGCATCGGCGTTATGGGGAGCACGGCTTTGACGACGCCTGGCGCCTGGACCGCAGGCATGCCTGGCGCCCGCCGTGCCGGTGCGACACCCATTCAGCCGGCCCTCTCGCCACGGCGGCCCTCGCGCCAAGGCTTGCCGTCGGGGCGCCGCAGCCGCTTGGGCCGGCGCCCACGCGGTTCTGGTACCGTTGCGATGCGCCACCGGGGTTCTACCCCGCCGTCACGCAATGCCCGACGCCTTGGCGCGAAACCGCCACCCCGCCTGTTCCATGAAGGTCCATCCCATGA
>CAXTXZ010000535.1:0-3235 GCA_964248015.1 uncultured Rhodopila sp.
ACCTTCCTCGCGCCGATCTTCCTCAGCGCCACCAACGGCGACGTCAGCCTCGCGCGCCTCGCCGCGGCCGAGACGGTGAACAGCTACCGCGCCAGCAGCCACGCCGACCTCCTGGCCGTCGCGCAGATCGTCGCCCTGGGCTTCGCCACCCTGGGCTCGCTCTGCCTGTCGATGGCCGACGACATCTCCCTGACCATGATGCTGCGCCTGCGCGGCAACGCCAACGCCCTCAGCCGCTCCGCCGACGCCCACCGCCGCCGGCTGGAACGTCGCGCCGACACCAGCCAGCCGCAACCTCCGGCCTTTCCGCCATCCCAGGCGGAGGAATCCCAGCCCGACAAACCCTCAACCCAGCCGCCGGCGGCCACGCCAGCCGCGCCACGCCAGGACCAGCCCACCATGACCGCTGCCTCCCCAGCCGTGACGCCAGCCTCTGTCGCCACGCCCTCAGCGACCTCGGACGCCCCCACGCCAGCGCTGTGGGCCGCCGCCTGCGTCGAGGCGGCGGAGCAACTCACCGCGGACCTTTCCCATCTTTCCCCGGCGGAGCGGCAACTGGCCGTTCTCCAGGCTTCCGCGCTCAACAGTTGCGCGAACGACCTGCTTGCCGAGGCAAACGAGGGAGGTCCCGACCCCATCCCGCACGAGGGGCCCGCGTACGAATAAGCGCTTCACGCCGACACGGGAACCGGATCAACTCCAGCCGGTTTTGCGTGTTGACAGGAAGCGCCTAATTTTCGGCGAAGCCTAAAGCGTCCAAACCCACCGCAGCCAGCCACAGGATAAACAGCCCAAGCCCCTCTAACTGACCCCCGCTCGGCCCGCTGCCAGCCAACCTAACCGCGGCAACCGCTCAACCCGGCCAGCCTTCCACGCAACGGAACCAACTGCCTTCTCTGCGACCTCTGCGCCCCGCTCTGCGTCCTCTGCGTCGAAATCGAACGATCCCCAGGCACCGGCCAAAGCTTCATCCCACGACCGCCATCACCGCGAGACGCCATCAGGCCCAGCCAACAGGAACCCCTCCCAAGCAAGCGCCCCGATCAACCGGCCTCCCCGGAGCGTTCAAGCGACGGCTCCACCCCCACCGGCCGCATGCCGCGCGGCAGCGTCGCCAGCGACTCCGTCGTGTCGAAATCCCGCAGCACCGCGTCATCCGCCATTTCCACCTCGGCAACCGAAGCCGCATGCTTCCCGACCAGGAACCGTGCCCCGGAATCCCCCGCGATCCCCAGGATCTCGGGAAAGAACCGCTTGTCCCACAGCATCGGGTTGCCCTGCTTGCCGCGAAAGGTCGGCAACACGATCAGCCGCCCCTCGTCAACGTCGTACATCGCCATCAGCCGGTCGATCATCCGCCCCGTCACCAGCGGCATGTCGCCAAGGCACACCACCGCCGCCGCGCATTCCGGCGGCATCGCCGCAATGCCCGCCTTCAGGCTGGCCGACAACCCTTCGGCGTAATCCGCGGCATGCACAACGCGCACCGGGCGCCCGCCCAGCGCCTGCTCGACCTGCTCCGCCTGATGTCCCGTCACCACCAGTATCGGCCGAGCGTTGGACGACAGCACGTTATCGACGACCCGCTCGATCATCGTCTTGCCCGACTTGTCGGCGACCAACAGCTTGTTGTGCGGCGCCATCCGCCGCGAGCGTCCCGCCGCCAGCACGATCGCCGCGATCGTCGGCGCGCTGCGCGGAGCCGCCCCGGATCGCGGCGTGCCCGGCGCCTTCTCCCGAGGCATCGGCCGCGTCTCCATTTCCTTCAGCAACCCCCCGACGCCCATGCGCATGAGGTCTCGAGGCGTCACCGCCAGCCCGGCGAACAGCCGCGTCAGCACGAAGTCGATGCCGTTCAGGCTGGGGCTGCGGGCGCAGCCGGGCAGCACCAGGGCAGGGCGCGCGCCAATCCGTCCCAGGCAGATCAGGTTGCCCGGATCGACCGGCATGCCGAAATGCAGGATCTCCCCCCCGGCATGGACAATGCCCGCCGGCCCGACATCCCGCCGGTCCACCACCGCCGAGGCCCCGATCACCAGCAGCAGGTCAGCCCCGGCGCGGACCAACCCATCCAGCGCCCGTCCGATCGCCTCCGTCTGGTGCGGGCAGCGCACGGGTTCCAGCAGCGATCCGGTCAGGGCGTTGATCCGCGCCTCGGTGATGGCGATCGTCTTGTCGGTGACGCTGTCCTTCAGCCCCGGCAGTTCGCTCACCACCAGCCCAACCTTCAGGTGACGGAACGGATGCAGCGTCAAAGGGCTGGCTCCTTGTCGGGCCAGGGCTTCCGCGACCGACAGCACGGCGCCGGGAACCGAGAACGGGATGATCTTGATCGTCGCGATCAGGTCTTTCGGCGCGACGACGGCATGATCCGGCAGCGTGCCGATCGTCACCGCCTCGTCGATCGTGTTCAGCCGGTCGATGCGCGCGGCGTCGATCCGCAGCAGGCCGGGCGCCTCGGCCACGAGGTTGACCCGCCCCGTCGCCGCCCGCGTCCGCGCGATCAAAGGAGACACCAGCGGCGTCGCCAGCCGATCCGCCGCGATATCCTCCGGCACGTCGCCCGGTTCCAGGCGAGCGCAGATCACCTCCGCCCGTCCCGCCTCGCGCAGCGCCGCCACGGCTGCGTCATCCAGCAGCGCGCCCTTGCGGATCATCCGCTCGCCGACCCTCTGGCTGTGCGCCATGATCGCGCCGCGCGCCTCGGCCAGGGGGACGGGACCGAACTTCATGGTTTCGGTTTCGCCGGCAGCGGCGCGTTGCGGCGCACCGCGACGATCTCGGCGATGATCGACAGGGCGATCTCCGGCGCGGTGACAGCCTCGATGTTCAGCCCCACCGGCCCCCGGATGCGTGACAGCGCGTTGTCCTGATGCCCCAGCTCGCGCAGCCGTTGCAGCCGAGCGGCATGGGTACGGCGCGACCCGAGCGCGCCGATGTAGAACGCCTGCGACTTCAGCGCGCGGTCCAGCGCCGGATCGTCCAGCTTCGGGTCATGCGTCAGCGTCACCACGGCGGTGCGGCTGTCGGGCGCGAACGCCTCCAGCGCCTCATCCGGCCAGTCGGTGGAAACCACGGTGCCCGGAAACCGCTCGTCCGAGGCGAAAGACCGCCTGGGGTCCACCACGGTCACCGCGAAGCCGCACGGCGCGGCGAACGGCACCAGCGCCTGAGCGATATGCACCGCGCCCACGACGATCAGCCGCAGCGGCGGGTTGTAGGCGTGCAGGAAGTA
>CAXTXZ010000536.1:0-3232 GCA_964248015.1 uncultured Rhodopila sp.
GCACCGCGGTCCACAGCTCGCCCACGTTGAGGAAGAAGCCGCCGTCGCCGGTCATGACCACCGTCTTGCGGTTGCCGGCCGCGGCGGCCGCGCCGATGCCGAGGCACAGGCCCTGGCCGATGCCCGCGCCGACCGGATAGACGTTCTGATGCGGCGCATCCAGCGGGAAGACGCGGTTGCCCCAGGTCGTGTTGTTCTGCGTCACGTCGCGCGCCCAGATCGCGTCGCGCGGCATCACGGCCCTGAGTTGCCGGCTGAACGTGCCGTAGGCGCCGAGCGTGTCGATGAAGATGCGCTGGGCGGTTTTCTTCAGTTCGGCGAATTCCCGCAGATAGCCGGGGGCGGGCTTGAAGCGGCCCTCGATCCGGCTGACCAGCCCGTCCAGCGTTGCCCTTGCGTCGCCGCAAACGAAGTACTGGCTGGGATAGGTCCGGCCATTCGCCAACGGGTCGGCGTCGATCTGCACGATGGCATCCGGTAGCTGCACCTGGAACTCGTTGGTTTCATGGCCGCGCAGGCGGCAGCCGACCACGAGGCACAGATCGACCGTCTTGTAGAAGTCCGTGATGACCGGCATGCCGCTGCCGGTCAGGCCGCCGAGGTTCCTAGGATGCTCCTCCGACACCGTCGCGCGGCCGTTGAAGCTGGTGACCATGCCGAACCCCATGTCCAGCAGCTTCGCCGCCGCGCCGCCGGCCTGCTTCGCGCCGTTGCCTAGCCACAGCATAGGGCGCTTGGCTGCCATGACGCGGGCCGCGAGTTCGTCCAGTTCGCCATCAGTCGGCGCGCGGGGCGTCGGTAGCGGCAGCACGAAGTTGTCCAGCATGGCCGGCCGAGGCAGCTTGGCGCGTTGCAGGTCGATTGGCGCCTCGACGCTGACCGGTCCCATGGGCGCTGTCAGCGCCTCGGTCGCCGCCTGGGTGAGAACGCCGAGGGCGTTCTGCGCGGAGCGGATGCGGTAGGCGTTCTTGCAGACCGACGCCATCATGCCGAGCTGGTCGTAGGGGTCGTGGACAGTGCCCAGGGCGCGGTCGGCGAACTTGGTCGCGGTCTGCCCGGTGATGTGCAGCACGGGCGAGCCGGCGAAACGGGCCTCGACCA
Organism: uncultured Rhodopila sp.; assembly: GCA_964248015.1. Classification (GTDB taxonomy): domain Bacteria; phylum Pseudomonadota; class Alphaproteobacteria; order Acetobacterales; family Acetobacteraceae; genus Rhodopila. The sequence goes on from CAXTXZ010000536.1 coordinate 1,102, forward strand.
GGCCGCCGATGGCATTCGCCGCGCCTGGGCCGGTGGAGGAGAAGATCACCCCCAGGCCCTGCGAAACCCTGGCATAGCCGTCGGCCATGTGCGCGCCGCCAAGCTCGCCGCGCGCCATCATGAAGCGGATGGCGTTGCGCCGGCCGATCGCGTCCAGCATCGGGATGTTGTGGACGGACGCGATGCCGAAGACGGTGGTGACGCCGCACCCGGCAAGGAACTCGGCGACGAGGTCGCCTACGGTGTAGTCACTGGCCATTCAAACTCCCCCTGATCGGGGGAAGCTGAAACTGACCCATGGCGGCGTCAACGGCTCAGCCGGCATCAGGTGCATCGAACGGGCGACACCATGCGGCCGCAACCGGCGGAGTGACCCGCCGGAGCGCATCGCATGGCAACGGCCGGCTTGGTTTCAGGCAACCCCGAAGTTGATCAGGTTCCGCACCGGCGCGCCCGACTTCAGCATCGCGAAGCCTTCGTTGATCTCTTGCAGCTTGACCTGTCCCGAGATCAGGTGATCAAGCTTCAGCCGGCCCTGGCGCCAGAGTTCCAGCAGTCTTGGCATGTCAACTCGGAACCGGTTGCCGCCCATGCTGGTGCCCTGGATCTTCCGGTCGCGCAGGAAGTCCGCGCCGTGCAGCTCGATCTTCGTGCCGAACGGGATCATGCCGATGATTGTCGCGACCCCGCCCGGCCGGAGCATCTGAAAGGATTGCTCCGCCGTGATTTTCAGGCCGATCGCCTCGAACGAGTAAGGCACGCCGCCGCCGGTCAGGTCCTTCACCGCCGCCACCGGATCGACGTTGGAGGCGTTGATGATGTCCGTCGCGCCCATCTTCCGCGCCAGTTCCAGCTTCGACTGGTTCGTGTCGATCGCGATGATCCGCTCGGCGCCCGCCAGGGCGGCGCCGTTGACCGCCGACAGGCCGATGCCGCCGCAGCCCAGCACGGCGACCGTGCTGCCGGGTTCGACCTTCGCCGCATGGAACACGGCGCCCACGCCGGTCATCACGCCGCAGCCGACCAGGGCGGCGCGGTCGAGCGGGATGTCCTTGTTGATCTTCACCACGGCATGCTCGTGGACCAGCATCTGTTCGGCGAACACCGACAGGTTGAACGCCTGGTGCAGCACTTGGCCCTTCCACTTCAACCGCCTGGCAACGCCGGGCAGAAGCTTCACCTCGGTGTTGTCGCACAGGTTGGTGTGGCCGGTGGTGCATTGCATGCACTCGCCGCAGAACACCGACAGGCAGGTGATGACGTGGTCGCCGGGCTTCACGTAGGTGACGTCCTCGCCGACAGCCTCGACCACGGCCGCGCCCTCGTGGCCCAGCACGGCCGGGGTGGGGAACGGGTAAAGCCCCTCCATGAAATGCAGGTCGGAGTGGCAGAGGCCGGCATAGGCGGTGCGCAGCAGGACTTCGCGGCGCTTGGGTTTTTCGATCTCCACGTCCTCGATCGTCAGGGGCTGGTGCGCCTCGTGAAATACCGCGGCCTTCATTCTGGTTTCCTCCGGTTGGTCCGGCGGGCAGCCTAGACGGCCTTGCCGCTATCGCCAATGCTTCTGGTAATAAGGTTCCTTGTCCGGTCCCTCCAGCATGATGGCGTGGTCGGTGGCGAAGTAGTCGGCGTAGTGCAGCACGTAGGCTTCATGGTTGCGGCCATGGAACGGGGAGTTGCCGGCGTGCAAGGCTACGGTGCTGATGACCGTGTGGTCGAAGCCGAGTTCCTTCAGCAGCATCGCGCCGACCACGCCGTGTTGCAGTTCATGCGACAGCTTCGAGTATGTGACCTTGTCGGCGCTCTCCCGCACGTACATCAGCGGCTTGTCGACATCGTGCAGCATCAGGATCGGCATCAGGATGTCGTCGTCGGCCGTCTTGTCCCAGTCGGCTGCGGCGCGTTTCGCCAGCTCAAGGCCGTTGCGCGTGACATCGTTGACATGCCACTCCAGGCGGTAGTGCGGCGCGCCGGGCGAATAGGGCATGTCCGCCAGTTCCTGATAGGGACTGGATGACCACGTGGTGACCCAGGCGGTGACGATCTTCTCCCGAAGGGCCAGGGTGACCCGGTCGAGGCCGAACAGCCACTCCTCCACGGCCTTGCGGCGGGAGTTGCTGCCGTGATCGAT
>CAXTXZ010000537.1:0-3227 GCA_964248015.1 uncultured Rhodopila sp.
CCTGCCGGCCTTGCGCGCCTACGCCGTCCGCGTCGCCGGCACGGTCGGCGTCATGATGGCGGTCCTGATGAATGTGCGCGACTCCGCCAGGCTCGCCGCGGCAGTCGATCTGGGCGTGGCGATGCAGCTATCGAACATCGCCCGCGACGTGGGCGAGGACGCCCGCAACGGCCGGCTGTACCTGCCGCTGGCCTGGCTGGCCGACGCTGGCATCGACGCCGAGGCGTTCCTTGCCTCCCCCGCCTATTCCAACGCCTTGGGCCACGTGGTCGGCCGCTTGCTGCGCGAGGCTGACATCCACTACCGGCGAGCCAGCGCCGGCATCGCCCGGTTGCCCCTCGGCTGCCGCTTCGGCATCGGCGCCGCTCGGCTGCTGTACGCGGAAATCGGACAGGAAGTCGCGCGCCGGGGCATGAACTCGGTGTCAGGGCGCGCGGTGGTGTCCGGGCGGCGCAAGGCCTGGGTCCTGGCGGGTGGCCTTGCCGCCAGCATGCTGCCGCTGCGTCCGCTGCACAAAACGCTCGTGCCCGAGGGCCTGTTCCTGATCGATGCCGTGCTTCGCACAGCGCCTCGTCATGCCTCCAGTCCCCAAGCCGTGCCGTGGTGGGCATTGACGGAACGAATGCTTTGGACATTGGATCTGTTCGCCCGCCTGGAAAACCGTGGGCGCATGCAATCCTGAAGGGAGGCAATGATGCATGACTGGCTTGGTATTGCTTTGTTCGCGCTCGGGTTCGCGCTCGTGATCACGGGCGTCATCAAGCGCCGCCAGCGGAGGCGCGTGGTGCATCCCCCCGGCTCCATTCGGCCTGAGTTCGCCGGCATGACGACGATCGTGCGGCCCCTGCTGCTGACGGCCCTCGGGTTCTTTGCCGTGGAAACCTCCGTGCATTACTTCATGCTGGGCGGCGCGCGGCTGTTCTCGCCGCTGCAGTTTGCCGGAATCCTGTTCCTGCTGGCGGCCTTCGCGGCCTATGTCGTCCTGGCCCTGACACGGCCGGTGCAGGCGCAGGCGGAAGACCCCTCTGGCGCGGCATCCCCGGTATGAGCTGGCCAAGCGGCGCGCAGTGGGAATGGGCGATCGGCGAGTTCGCCGTGCTGGGCTTCCTGTTCTGGGAACTTTTCCGGCTGCGACGCACCCAACGGCGCGACCGGGAAAAGCTCCGCCGCAAGGCAGCGGGCAGGCCGGACTGAGCCGGGGCTTTGATTAAGGGGCCCGATTGGCGGCAACGGCGACAGTCACCTTTGCGAACCAGCGCCGCATGCCGCGGCAGGCCCATGTCGTTGGCGACAACGGCTGCCTCCACCTGCATGACGACGGATTGACCTGCCCCGTGAACGTCCAGCACCCGCTTCCGCCTGCTCGCCCAACACCCGGCGGTTACCGGTGGATAAAGAGCGTGAACGCTTCCACGAGGTAATCGAACACGGCGCGCACACGGGGCAACCCGCGCAGGTTCTCGTGCGTGACAATCCAGGTGTCCAGGCTCGCGACCGTGATTGCCGGCAGGACCGCGCGGAGAAACGGGTCAGCCAGCCCGACTGGGCGCTGCACGACGGCTATGCCCAATCCTGCCCGTGCCGCCGCCAGTTGGGCAGGATGGCTGTCGGTCCTGACCACGAAACGCTCGCGGCCAAGGTCCGGATGGAGCGTGGATGCAAGCTGTATGTCAGTGCGGGCGCGATCGGAACCAATCAGGTCGTGCATCAAGAGATCATCGGACGTTTTGGGCTGGCCGCGGCGCGCAAGGTAGTCGGCATGCGCGAATAAACCGAGCGGGATCGCGCCTACCTTTCTCGCCACCAACGCCGCATGCTGGGGCGGGTGCATTCGCACCGCGATGTCTGCCTCCTGCTCCAGCAAGTCCGCCAAGGCGTTGCTGAGCGCGACCTCGACCACCAAGCCCGAGTGGCGCTCGCGCAACCCGGCCAACATCGGCGGCAGCACCTCGATGCCCACGAACTCGGACACGCTGAGCCGCACCACGCCACCCGTCTCGCCCAGCCCAGCCGAGGCGGCACGGACGAACGCGTCGGACGCGCGGGCCATCGCCCGGGCGGACTCGCCAAGCTCCCGGGCCTGCTCGGTCGGCGTCAGCCCATTGACCGAGCGCGTGAACAGCATGGTGCCAAGCGCGCGTTCCAGCGCCTCGATGCGCGCGCGCACAGTCGGTTGCGCCACGCCCATGTGCCGGGCGGCGCCCGACAGGCTGCCCTCCTCCAGCACCGCCAAAAAGGCGCGCTGATCATCCCACGTCACGGACCTGCTCATCAAATTCATACTAGCGGGTGAAGCTATTTCGACAATTCAATTCACGCCGGCATGGTCACAGGTTTCAGGAACGAGCCAAGGAGGCGAACGATGGGCAACAAGACGGCATTGGTTCTGGGCGCCACCGGCGGGATCGGTGGCGAAACCGCCGCAGCGCTGCTGCGACATGGCTGGCAGGTGATCGCGATGGCGCGCGACGGTGGCAAGAAGGCTAGTCCCCTCGCAGATGCGAATTGGATCGCCGGGGATGCCATGAACGCCGATGAAGTGCGCCGCGCCGCTGAAGGGGTGCAGGCGATCGTTCACGCGGTGAATCCGCCGGGCTATCGGAACTGGGGCGACCTGGTGCTGCCCATGATTGACAACAGCATCGCCGCCGCCAAGGCAGTGGGTGCGCGCATCGTCCTGCCGGGCACGGTCTACAACTACGGCCATGATGCCTTCCCGGACCTGAAGGAGGACTCGCCGCAGCACCCTGTGACGGAAAAGGGTCGCATCCGTGTGGAGTTGGAACGGCGGCTAGAAGCCGCAAGCAGCGAGGGCGCGCCAGCACTGATCGTTCGCTTCGGCGACTTCTTCGGTCCCGCGCCCGGCAACAACTGGTTCAGCCAGGGGCTGGTGACGCCAAGCAAGAAGCTGGTCGCGATCACCTATCCCGGCAGGAAGGGCGTCGGCCACGCGTGGGCCTACCTGCCGGATGCGGGGGAGGCCATCGCATGTCTCCTGGACCGGTCAGGCGAACTGGAGCCGTTCGCCCGCTTCCACTTCGCGGGGCATTGGGATGCAGATGGCTCGACCATCCCTGCTGCTGTGGCGGAGGCCGTTGGCCGACCTGGTATCAAGGTCAAGGGAATGCCTTGGCCGTTGCTTGGGCTAGCCGGGTTATTCCAGCAGACCCCGCGTGAGTTGCACAAGATGCGCTACCTATGGAGGGTGCCAGTCCGGCTTGATAACA
>CAXTXZ010000538.1:0-3224 GCA_964248015.1 uncultured Rhodopila sp.
GGGCCCGGTGTCGGCAACCAGGTTGAATGCGGCGCCGTTGTAGCGGCCGTCCATGTCCAGGTGCATCGGCGAGTCGGGGGACTCGGCCGAGGCGTCCAGTTTCGGCAGGCCAATCGTGGTGACTTTCATGGTCCGGTCGTCACGGAAGGCCACCGTGCCATCCTGTATGCGGATGGTGTCGACGCTGACGGTGGCCTTGCTCTTGCCGGGTTGCGCGGGCGCTTGCGATCCTGGCGGGGCCGAGGGGGAGACTTCTGGCGTCATCTGCCAGTTCGAGTGGCCGGCGGAATCCGTTTCCAGCAGGATATCGGGGCGGATCAAGAGCAGGCGGTCGATCTGCAACTGCCTGGACAGCAGTGGCAACAGGGCGAACTGCGCCTCCATGCCCTGCAGCGTGGCCATCTGCGGGCGGGAAAAGCCAGGGGGGTTGGAGAACGTCGCATCCGCCACCTGGATCGTCGGCGCCAGCGACAGCTTGATGCCGATCTTGCCATTCAGGGCCAAGTCCCGGCCAGTGGCGCGCTTCACCGCGGCGATGATGTCCGGCTTGAGGCTGTTGGGGTCGAAGTTGGCAAGGGCGACCGTTGCTGCCCCGGCCGCGACGGCGACAGCTCCCGCAACGGCGATCAGGGCGATGCGGACAGGTCTCATCGGCTCCTCCGCGGCGGTTTGGCGGACGGGGCGTGGAACCCCAGCGTCTTGAACGTTTCGCTCATATGGGTTGGCAGGTCGGCTTCCACCATCAGCGTGCCGCCGGCGGGATGCGGCAGCGCAAGCCGCCTGGCATGCAAGTGAAGATCGCTCGACAGGCCCTCCACCAAGGCGGAGAAGGCCATGTTCTGGTCTGGCTCCTCGTATTTTTCGTCACCCAGGATGGGCGCGCGGATGGCGACGCAGTGGACGCGCAACTGATGGGTGCGGCCAGTGAGCGGCTTCAGCTCCAGCCAAGCCAGCTTGCGGGCCGCGTGGTCGAGGGTCTGGTAGTCGGTTATGGCGCGCGCCCCATCGGGGTCGTCGCGGTCGGCGGGCGCCATGCGCTCGCCTCGGGCGCCCCCAACCTTTTTCAGCGGCATGTCGATGCGGCCCTCGACCGGGACGGGGCGGCCAGCCACGACGGCCCAGTAGGTCTTGTCGATGTCGCGGCCGCGGAACAGCGCCGCCAGCTTGCCGGCGACGCCGGGAGTCCGGGCCAGCAGCAGGGCACCCGTGGTGTCCCGATCCAGCCGATGCACAAGCCGGGGCCGGTGCTCGCTGCCAAAGCGCAGCACGTCCAGCATCCCGTCCAGATGCCGGGTTATGCCAGGGCCGCCCTGGACTGGCAGGCCATAGGGCTTGTTCAGCACCAGGATCTGGTCGTCCCGGTGGATGACAGCCCTTTGCAGCTCCTTGGCGTCGTTTGGGTCAACCCGGCCCTGCGGCTTGGCTTCGGCCGGGGCGCCCATCGGCGGCATGCGGACGGACTGGCCCGGGGACAGGCGGGTGTTGGTGTCGGCGCGTGCGCCATCAACGCGGATCTGGCCCGTTCGGCACCATTTCTGGATCAGGCTCTGTTGCAGGCCCGGGACGTGCCGGCGAAACCAGCGGTCGAGGCGAACATCCGCCTCGTCATCCGTCACGATACGGCTTTGGGTTGTCATGGCCGGGGTTTGGAGCGGGCCGGCCCGTGGGTCAAGCCTGACCGGAGCAAGGGGTCCATGGCAAAGCCAAGCGAGGGGCCGCAACGGATTCGGCGGCGTCCGGTGGCATGAAACTGGCCTGATGCGCGAAAGCAGGGCCCGGCAGCGCTTACCCGTCTTGCCGATCGGCCCGCAGGCTCGCCCAATGCGCCATGCGCCGGGTGATTTCCCGCTCGAAGCCTCGGTCCTTGGGTTGGTAAAGCTCGATCCGCTCCATCCCGTCGGGGAAATAATCCTGCCCGGAAAAGCTGTCCTCGGCCTGGTGGTCGTATTCGTAGCCCGTGCCGTACCCTAGCTGCTTCATCAGTTTCGTGGGCGCGTTGAGGATATGCGCGGGCGGCATCAGGCTGCCGGTTGCCTTGGCGGCGGCCTTGGCCTGGCCGAACGCGGCATAGACGGCATTCGATTTGGGCGCGGCGCCCAGGTAGACGACGACCTGCGCGAGCGCCAGTTCGCCTTCGGGCGAGCCAAGCCGCTCATAGGTTTCCCAGCCGGCAAGCGCCTGGGCCAAGGCATTGGGGTCGGCGAGGCCGATGTCCTCAACCGCGAAACGCAGCAGCCGGCGAGCGATGTATCTTGGGTCCTCGCCGCCGTTCAGCATGCGGGCGAACCAGTACAGCGCGGCGTCGGGATCGGAGCCACGCAGCGATTTGTGCAGGGCGGAAATCAGGTTGTAGTGCTCTTCCCGATCCTTGTCGTACAACGCCGCCCGTTTCGACAGCAGGTCCGACAGCCCGGCCGGGTCCAAGGCCGGCGTCCCTGCCGGAAGGGCGACGATCTGCTCGATCATGTTCAGCAGGTAGCGGCCGTCGCCGTCGGCCATGGCGCGCAGCGTGGCCTTGGCATCCTCCGTCAACGGCAACGGGCGCTGGATTTCCGCCTCGGACCGGGTCAGCAGGCGTTGCAGGGCGGCCTCATCCAGCCGGCGCAGGACCAGGACCTGGCAGCGGGACAGCAGCGCGCCGTTCAGCGCGAAGGATGGGTTCTCGGTGGTGGCGCCGACCAGGGTGACGGCGCCGGTCTCGACGACCGGCAGGAAACCGTCCTGCTGGGCGCGGTTGAAGCGGTGGATCTCATCGACGAACAGCAGCGTGCCCTGCCCCGTCCGCCGGCGTTTCGCCGCGTCGTCGAACGCGCGTTTCAGGTCGGCGACGCCGGAGAAAACCGCCGACAACTGAACGAACGCAAGCTTCGCCTGGCCCGCGAGCAGCCGAGCGATGGTTGTCTTGCCCACGCCGGGCGGACCCCACAGGATCAGCGAGGCCAGCGAGCCGCGCGCCAGCATGCGGGTCAGCGCGCCATCCGCGCCAAGCAGGTGATCCTGGCCGACGACATCGGCGAGCGTGGCCGGCCTCAGCAGATCCGCGAGCGGGCGGTTGCCGGCGGGTTGGGGTGGCGGTTCGGCTGGCGGATCACCGCCGAAAAGATCCTCAGCATGTGGCACGGCGGCATCCTAGACAAAAACGCCCGTCTCAGGCGACCACGGCGCCTGTGGCGTTCAACCGGATGTTGCCAAAGCCGTCCACGTGGGCGCTCATGCCGGCGGGC
>CAXTXZ010000539.1:0-3218 GCA_964248015.1 uncultured Rhodopila sp.
CGGTCAGGCTGGCGGCGGCGAACACCGTCAGTTCTTGTGCCTGCGCGGCCAGCGGTACGAGCAAAGCGCTGAGCAACAGCAAAAACCGCATGAACAAGACCCTTTAAGGCCGAAATGAGACATGATCCGAACCTGCCTGGATGACACCGCTGTCCATGCCGTTCTCGTCAGGCGCCAACGGTATAGCCACCGAAACACAGCGGCAACAGTGCCCCCGCGCGTCACGGAAGAAAGTGCTGCCTTGTTCATGCTTATCGTGATGATCGTTTGACAAGCGTGCCCATTCCCACGCATCGGGCGCAGGGCGCCTCGCACGCTTGCAAAAGCGAACAAGTTCAGGACAGACCTCGTCAACCGTTTGTGAACTCCCTTGCGCGACGCCGTCAGCCAGGTGCCGCCCGTAGACATGGCTTGCAATGCGCGGGCGGACGGCAGCCGCCTTGTTGTCAATTCGACGGATGCAGGGAACAAATGGGCCGGACCCGTTGGAAACTGATTTCTTGGCAGATGGCGGCGTGGGCATTAGGCGTCCGCACTAAGTTTCTCTTGCACGGCATCCCATCGACCGGGCACAACTTGGCCTAATGAGTATAGCCGGCTGTTGCGTCGATTACCTGCAAGCTGACCAGATTGGACACATAGCGTCCGCCGGCATGATCGCCGGGAACCACCAGGCGCAACGCCCCCGCGCTTCCCCCCGGTCCCAGTTGCCCGGCCGTGTCGGCGTAGGCCACCAGATCCGGCTGGTCGCCGAACTGCGGCGCGATTTCCCCCAACGAGATCACCGCGCGATAGCCATCGCTGCCTGTCGCGACAACGGCAAGGCGCAACATGTCGTTCTTGATCGAGGGATCGGTGAGCAAGCCCGCATCCTGGATCAGTGTCCACAGCGAGACCCCTGTGTAGGTGTCGGTCACCGGCGACGAACCCGCCAGATAAGTTGCCGTCTCCGTCGTGGACTGGTTCAACGCGGACAGCGTTTCGGGCGTGACGATGGACGTGTCCGCGACAGCCCCTGACAGCGTCGCCTGGCTGGAAACGCCGCCGGCACCGGTTGGCCCTGGCTCGGGCAGGCTTGCCACCTGAAGGCTGACCAGATCGGAAACGTAGCGGCCACCCGCGAGATCGCCTGGCACGACGACCCGCGCCAGGCCCTCGCTGCCCCGCGGGCCAAGCTGGCCGGCGGCATCGGCATAGGCAACGAGCACGGGCTGGTTGCCGAACGTCGGATCGATTTCCCCCAAAGAGAAAACCGCCTGGTACCCGTCGGAACCGGTCGCGATGACATACTTGCTTAGGATGTCGTTTTTCGCCGAGCTCGTCGTGACGCCGCCCGCGTCAGCCAGCAGGTTCCACAGCGTTGTTCCAGTGTAGGTATCGCTGACCGGAACGCCGGCAGCCTTGTAGGTCACGCTTTCAAGCGTGGCGGGAGTCGTTTGTGGCAGGTTATGAATGCCCGGATCGGCGATATCGCCAGACAGCAGCACAGGCGAGAAGGCATACTGGAAGTCGGCGAAGACGCGGGCGACATCAACTTCAATATCGTAAAGATACGGCAGGAGATCCTGACTGAATGAAAGCTGCTGCACAAACCTGCCCCATGATCGTTGCGTTATGCCCAGTCAGCTATAGCAGTCCGGATCGATGCTCAATGCGCCCGGCCTTAAACTTTCCGTGCTTGCCGGGCCTCTGGAACGGCCGACATGAAGCAACGGTAGACGCAGCGGCGGTTTCAGTGGCAGATGGCAGCCGCCACCACGGGATAGCGACGCACCACGCGCTGCCTTCACGCTGCGCACAAAGCTTAACTCGGGCAATACGGATCAGCTTTCCCTCGCCGGTTCCTCGCGCCGCTCCGTGACCTTCAAGCGAGAAGCGCCGGCACGGTGGGCGCTACCGAAGCATCAACCGCCGGTTAACCCTGGCTTGGCGGATTTGGCGTTATTCTCGTCTGAGACACGGCCCATCATAAGCGCCATGCCCCTGTTTGAACGCGGCTCAGGCGACAAGGGAAAGCAAGGATCATATGCCCCGGAAATCACGGGCGGCTGATACCCACGGGCCTGTTCATGGGGATGGGACACCATGGAGCTTTGCGAAGGCGGCGTGGACATTCCCTTCTCTTGCGGAGAGGTTTGTGTCTCTTAACCACTGCACGCGGCGCCCAAACGTTCAAACCGCTGGACACGGCCCAGGCTTGCAGCCAGGCAGATTGAATGGAACGGCCCCGGACGAACTACTGTAAAAATATCACAAGCATTTAAATGCTAATGCCTAACAACGTCCTTAACCATCGGTCAACCATTCAAATGTACCATGCCGCCCAATTGAGGTCGCCATGGCAGACAAAACGGCAGAGATCATCCCGTTCCCAACGCGTGCGAAGCCGTCTCGGTCCGCTCGCAAGGCGGTGGCGCAACTTCACAGTCACGAGCTTCTTTTCGCGGCGGGCGCGCTGGTGAGCCTCGCAATAGAGGGATATGCGGTCAGTGATGACGACGAGTTCTACGAGTTGATCGAAGCCGCGCATCTCGCCCTTGAGCGGCTACTCGTGGAAGGAAGACGGATCTGAGAAAGAAGCGCCCCGCCGCGCCGTCATCCCATGCCCATGCTTCACCGCCATTCCTGCGCTTGAGCATTCGCGTCAGCGTTCCGATAAGCCACCGTTCGGTTCCCCGCGTAAACCTCCACCGCGCGCCCTTGCCAGCCGCGATGCGCTCCACCTTCCCCGCTTTCCAAAGATCGTGGAACGACGTGAGGAACCAATGAGCAAAATCGGCCCTCACTCCGCAGTCTCCATCAGGGTCCAGCCCCTTGTCCCGCATCGCCTGGGCCGCAATCCCGGCCGGTACCGGCCTCCTGTGTTCGCGGCACGCCATAGGGGCGGCGCGTGATCTCGTTACAGGCGAACAGGCCAATCGCACGGATATGCGGCCTTTGATGGGATATCAGCCGGCTTGACCTCATACGGCTGCGGCAAGACACAAAGTTGGAACAGATGGCTTGCAGTTGGCCGATCTAGCGGCGGAACTTTATGCTCCGGCCCGCCACGCTGAACCGCTTTCGCGGAGACCCAAGCGACGAATTTGTTGCATGCGGGATGGAGCGGGATTTTAACCACCGTGCCCCATAGGCTGTGATGGCGCTAGCCATGTAATACCGAAAGACTGGCGGACCCGACACGATTCGAACGTGCGACCTTCGCCTTCGGAGGGCGA
>CAXTXZ010000540.1:0-3215 GCA_964248015.1 uncultured Rhodopila sp.
GGACACGTTGATCACGTCATCGACGCGCCCGGTGATCCAGTAATACCCGTCGGCGGTGCACCAGTAGACGTCGCCGGGCCGGTAATCGAACACCTTCTCATGCGTGAGGCTCGCCCAAAGCAGGTAGCCGCCGGTCGTGTGCAGCACGCCTTTCGGCTTGCCCGTGCTGCCTGAAGTGTAGAGCAGGAACAGCGGGTCTTCCGCCCCCATCGGCTCGGGCGGGCAATCAGCCGAGGCTGCCGCCAGCACCGCCGCGTAATCATGATCCCGCTCGGCCACCTGATCCGCCGCCGCGCCGGTGATCCGCACGACGATCACGTTCTTCACGCTTGGGCAGGATTTGAGCGCGGCGTCCGCGTTCGCCTTCAGCGGCACGGTGCGGCCACCCCGGCGTCCCTCATCCGCCGTGATCAGCAAGGTGGAGTCGCAATCCTGCAACCGGTTCGCCAGGCTGTCGGGCGAGAACCCGCCAAACACCACGGAGTGGATCGCGCCGATCCGCGCACAGGCCAGCATCGCCACCGCGGCTTCCGGCACCATGGGCAGGTAGATCGTCACCCGGTCGCCTTTCCCCACGCCCATCGACCGCATCGCGTTCGCCAGCCGGCAGACCTGATCGTGGAGTTCCCGATAGGTGATGTGCCGGCTCATGTCCGGGTTGTCGCCTTCCCAGATAATGGCGGTCGCGTCCGCCCGTTCCGCCAGATGGCGATCCAGGCAGGACACCGATGCGTTCAGGATCCCATTCTCGAACCACTTGATCGACACATCGCCGGTGAACCGGGTGTTCTTGATTTTCGTTGGGAACGTCATCCAGGCCAGGCGCTTGGCTTCCTTGGCCCAGTAGGCATCGGGATCGGACGCCGCCTGTTCGTAGGCCGCATGATAACTGGCTTCGTTTTCATGGGCTGACGCGGCGAATTCGGGACGCACCGCGAAGACCTGCTCTGAGGTCGGAAGATGATCTGCCACGAACGTGTTTCCTTGTTTTCCCTGCCGCACGTTTAGCGTCAATTAGGCATCGCTGGGAATAAGGATAAGCCCGTCCTGGACCTCCGTCCTGACCGGCGTCAGGTAATCGCCTTGGCATGGACCGGACACGCACTGACCCGTCGCGATCGTGAATTCCGCGCCGTGCGTGGCGCAGATCAGGTGGCGCCCGTCGGCCGACAGGAATTTATCCGGCAGCCAGTCCAGCGGCGTGCCGACATGCGGGCAGGCGTTCTCGTAGACATACACCGCTTCGCCTTGCCGAACCGCGATCAGGCCGGAAAAACTGCCTTCTCCGCCCGGAAACCCCTTGGCGCCATTCTCTGGAATATCCGTGACAGCGCAAAGCGTTCTCATGTCTTCCATCCTCCCATGCGGCATAACTTGTCCCAGTGCGATTTGGATACCGGCGCCACCGACAGCCTGGACTGCCGCATCAGCGCGAGGCCCTCGAAGTTCGGGTCCGCTTTAATATCCGCCAAGGCGACCGGCTTCGGCAATGGCCGCACCGCCTTCAGGTCAACGCTGACCCAGTCGCCTTTCTCGGCTGTCGGGTCGGGATAGGCGTCCCGCACCACCTCCACCACGCCGACGATTTGCTTACCGGTGTTGGAGTGGTAGAAGAACGCCAGATCGCCAACCTGCATTGCCTTCAGGTTGATCTTGGCCATGTGGTTGCGCACGCCGGTCCAGGGTTCGATCCGGTTGGCAACCTGCTGATCCCAGGAAAAGGCATCGGGTTCGGACTTCACTAACCAGTAGGCAGGCATCAGGTCTCCACAACGCGCCGAAGCCTCCGATCTTGTCATTGTCGGCGCACGTTGTTCAATGGCGCCTTGTGGATTATGGGATACATCGTGGACGCGCACTCACCCATCGCCTTGTCCCGAAACGGCCGCTCGCTGCATCGCTTCGCCAATCCGGGCCAGTTCCTGCGGCTGTCCGGCGCGGTCCTGCCGTGGCTGTTCGCCGTTGGCGTGCCGATGACGGCCATCGCGCTGGCATGGGGCCTGTTCTTCGCCCCTGCCGACTGGCAGCAGGGCGACACTGTCCGCATCATGTACGTGCATGTGCCGGTCGCCTGGCTCGCCTCGGCTGGCTATTTCTCGCTCGCTGTTTGCAGCTTCCTGTCCCTGGTGTGGCGCCATCCGCTCGCTGACCTCGCGGCGGTGGAGATCGCGCCCGTGGGCGCCGGCTTCACCGCCGTCTGCCTTGCCACCGGCAGCCTCTGGGGCAAGCCGACCTGGGGCGCCTGGTGGGTGTGGGACGCCCGCCTGACCTCTGTGTTCGTGCTGTTCCTGCTCTACCTTGGCCACATCGCCCTGGTCCGCGCCTTCGACGACCCGACCCGAGGCTACCGCGCCGGCGCCATCCTGGCGCTGGTCGGCGTCATCAACCTGCCCATCATCAAATTCAGCGTCGATTGGTGGAACACGCTGCATCAACCGGCCTCCATCGGCCTGACCGGAGCGCCCACCATCGCCGCCAGCATGCTGTGGCCGCTGCTGCTGTCCGCCATCGGCTTCACCCTGCTGTTCGCCGCGATCATCCTGGCCCGCACCCGCGCGGCGGTGATGGAACGCCGGATCCGCGCCTTGCTGATGGCGCAGGTATCGGTGGCGGCCGAACCATGACGCACCTTCCCTACATCGTGGCGGCCTATGTGTTCGCCGTCGGGCTGCCTGTGGTTTTCACGGCCGAGGCCCTGCTGCGCGCGCGCGCCGCGCGCCGTCGGCTTGTCGCAATTGATCCACGCCGCCGCCGGCTCAACGCGGAGAACGACGCATGACCCGGAAACGTCGGCGCCTTGTTGTCCTGCTGGCTTGCGGGGTCGGACTGGGCTCCGCCGCCGCTTTGACGCTGTCCGCCTTCAGCGACAACCTGGTTTTCTTTGTTTCTCCCTCTGATCTTGCCAAGGCAACGCCCAACGGGCGCCAGATGCGGCTTGGCGGCCTTGTGCAACAGGGTTCCGTGGAGCGGTCAACCCGCCGCGCCCCCCGGGCCCCGGTCAAGGTGGCGGAGGGCAGCGCCCCCCAGCCCGTGGTCTACAAGGGCATCCTCCCCGACTTGTTCCGTGAGGGCCAGGGCGTCGTTGTCCTGGGCACCGAGCAGGCGGACGGCGTTTTCCGCGCCTCCGAGGTCTTGGCAAAGCACGATGAAACCTACATGCCAAAGGAAGTCGCCGAGGCGCTGAAGAAATCCGGCCGTTGGAACCCTGCGAGCGG
>CAXTXZ010000541.1:0-3201 GCA_964248015.1 uncultured Rhodopila sp.
CGACGGCGGACGCGGCCCGGACGCCGGACCAGCCCCTGGCCTCGGCGTTGCGGGTGATGGCGTTGGAGGGCGCGGGGCAGGTTGAACCGGGCTAGGCTGTCGCCAGGCTGCGGCGGATGCGGCTCTTTTCGGACATTCGTGCCCAACGTCTTTCTTAAGCAGGCCTTTTGCGCGCGGGTCAGGTGGAGGTAAGAAACACGCCACGGGCGGTTTGGCGGACCCCTCATGATTCCAGATGTGACCGGAGCTTCCGATGAACCGACTGTCGCCCGAGATGGACCGACGCTATTCCCGCGAGGAGTTCAGGCGTTGGCATGAGGCAAAGCCGACCGGCCGCTACGAACGGGTGGACGGGCGCATCGTGGCCATGGCGCCGGAGCGCGGCGCGCACCTGCGAGTCAAGGGAGCCGTCTACAGGGCGCTGCACCGCGCGATCGCCCTTGCTGGCGTCGGCTGCCAGGCGCTTCCCGATGGCGCCACGGTGGAGACTGGCGATAGCGACTACGAGCCGGACGCGCTGGTGAACTGCGGCGAGGCAATGGCCGATGATGCCATCGCGGCGCCGAACCCGGTGGTCGTCGTGGAGGTGCTCTCGCCCGGCACGGCGTCGACGGACACCGGAGGCAAGCTCGCCGACTACTTCCGGGCACCCTCGGTCGCGCATTACCTGATCGTTCATCCCATCAGGCGAATGGTCACGCACCACCGCCGGGCTGGCGCCAGCATCGACACGCTGGTCATCGGGAGTGGGCCGATCACCCTTGATCCACCGGGGATCGTCATCACGGTCGAGGAAATCTACGGCGACAAATAGGCCGGGTTCCCGCCTTGTCCGGCGCGGCGAGACGGAAGGGCTGCAAGCAATTGAATGCGATGCAGATCCGTCCAGGCTTGGCCCCATGCAATGGCCAAGCCCCGGTTCGCCCGAACCACCTGCGCGGGATAACTGTTTATGTGTATATAAACACCTTGACTCCGATATGCCGGTCACCATCTGCCATGGAGGATCAAACGCCGCGGCCGCTCCGGCGGACCTTCGCCCGCGTTGGCAATGCGGGGCGGGATGTGGGGGCCGTCGAACGTTCATAACGGACAAAGGGCGCGCGTCCGGGTGAAAAGGTGACAGCATGAAAGCTATCCGCATCGAGCAGTATGGTGGGCCGGAGGTGCTCCGGCTGCAGGATATCCCCATGCCCGAACCCGGCACAGGCGAGGTGCTGGTGCGGATGGCCCATGCCGGAATCAACGTGATGGACGTGGGGACGCGCAAGGGCGCGTTCGCGAACTCGCAGACCTATCCTGTCCGCTTGCCGACCACCATCGGCATGGAAGGGGCAGGGACGGTGGAGCGGGTTGGCGCTGGCGTGGCCGGGTTCCGCCCTGGCGATCGGGTGGCCTACTGCCTTGTTTGGAACAGCCATGCCGAATTTGCCGTCGTGCCGGCCTGGCAACTTGTTCAAGTGCCGCCGGCCGTGCCGCTCGCCCTTGCGGCCGCCGCAACCTTCCAGGGGTTCACGGCCCACTACCTGGCCACCGATGTTGGCCGCCTTGGGCCCGGGCGGTCCTGCCTTGTGCACGCGGCGGCCGGGGGCGTGGGGCAACTGCTCGTCGGCTTCGCGGCGCGTCTCGGGGCCACCGTCTACGGCACCGTCCGCGACGAAAGCCAGAAGCAGCTTGCGCGTGAACGGGGCGCCCAAGACGTGTTCCTGTCGAGCGACGGCGGCTTTGTCGCCCCACTCCTCGAACTGACCGGCGGCGGAGTCGACGTGGTGTTCGACTCGGTGGGCAAGCCGACCCTGCGCCAGGATTTCAAGGTGATCCGCCTGAAGGGGCTGGTTGTGAACTTCGGGGCGTCCGGTGGCGCGGTGGACGACCTCAACCCGGCCGAGCTGGGCGAAGCCGGGTCACTTTACCTGACGCGGCCCCGATTGAAGGACCACCTGCCCGACGCCGACACCATACAGGCGCGTGCTGAGGCGCTCTACAGTGGCCTTGCCGACGGCAGCCTGTCGTTGTCGCTGGGCAGACGCTACGCCATGGACGAGGTCAGCGTGGCGCATGCCGACGTCGAGGACGGAAGGACCGGGGGCAAGCCACTGCTCGACATCGCCCCTTAATCATGGCCGCGCCACTTCGCCATCAAAGTTGGCTGGAACGGCTTGAGCCGGACGGACGAGCAACGCAAACGTATTTCTATGAGCCGGCACGCGGCCTGGGCGAAGCCGATGTCTCAGAAGCGGACAGCGCCGCCGTTGCCGGTATCGGTCATCACCATTTTAATGTTGAGGGCGCCGGACGGGCACTCGACGCGGAGCAAGTACATTGCGGCTTGCTCCGGACATACGGCATGGTTGACGGCCGCATCCGAAACCCAGGACGCGACCGTAGGCAGATCGCGCGCGTCCTGGCCATGGCTTATAGCAGATCGCCAAAGGGCCGAAAAGCCCGGAGGCGTGAACCTGCTTGGGAAACAATGAGCCATGGCACGTCGCAGTCCCAACTGGGTTGCGATGCGCTATAGGCCCAGCCGGCGAACATCTGGGGAATTTTCCTCAGGCATTCACCCATCTCGCCTTGATCAGCGCCGCCTACTACCTCGACCGGGCCTCGTCCAGCCACAACGGTCGCGAGTAAGGTTGGAAGGCCCAACGGCGCGAAAACTGGAGTGCGCCCCTGCGGGTGAACGGTTTGAATTTGTAGATTTGACCCCCCTGCCGGGCTTCTGAAGGATAGAAGCCATAGCCATCGTTCTCACAGCGTGACGTTCAAACGTCAGGTTGCCGAGGAGTTCGTCGGCGGTGAAGCCCTGCATGCGCTGTCTAAGCGCCACGACATCTCGTGGCAACTGATTCAGATCTGGGTCGGCAAGTTCGAAGCCGGGACGCTGAATGATGACGTGCAGGCGGCCGATCTGTTGCAGGAATACGAAGCCAAAACCACGGCCCTTGAACGAATGGTGGGCGGCAGGCGCTGGAAATTGAGCTGCTGATAGGGTTCGCCGAGAAATAAACCCTCCATGGCAACATCCAAATTGGCCGAAATCGACCTGATTCTCATATCAGCATGAAGCACTTATTTGTACGCAGACCCTAATCTGAGTGAAGCGCCGAAGAGCCGAAAGGTCCGGAGGCGTGAACCTGCCCGGTAAGAGTGAATCATGCGGCATCGCAGTCCCGATGGACTACAATGCCGCATAAGCTT
>CAXTXZ010000542.1:0-3185 GCA_964248015.1 uncultured Rhodopila sp.
CGCGGGGTCAGGCCAAGCTTGGCGAGCAGATCGCCAACCGCCGTCCGGCCAAGCCGAATGCTGAACCTGCACGCAATCAGGCTGGCCGCCGCCGCGCGGGTCCGCAATCCGCTGTCCAGGCCATGTTCGCGCGGATCGCGGCCATTGATCCAGCGGAACACCTGCTGCTCCTGGCGCGGTGTCCCAGGCGGGCGGCCGCTCGCCTTTCGCGATTGGAGCGCCTTCGCCAAGGCCAGGCTTGGCAGCCGCGTTGATCCACTTGTAGATCGTCGTGCGGCTGAAGCCGTGAGAGGCAACGACCGCAGAAGGCGCTTCGCCTTCCCGCACCCGCTCAACCGCCATCAGCCGAATGGCTTCCAACGTTCGGTGATCAAGATTGCGACCGCCTCCTTTCATCCTTCGCCACTATCAGCCAGCCGCCTCTCAGCAACATGGTTGTCGCCTAAACTACCGGCTTCCGAGTAAGTTCAGGCGCGGCAATCCTGCTGACCCTAAGGATCATTCCGCAAAATTGCGTAAGAGCAAATTGGAGAGCACCGTATGTTGCAAGCGGCGTCGGCCCAAGATGATTCTCTGAAGAACCGCAATAATCTTTTTTGGATCAGGCATTGTGCGGCATTGGGGGTTTTACTGGGGCACTCGTATGCTCTCCTCGATAAAGTCGCTCCGAAAGTGTTTGGTGAGCAGGTCCACATTGTTGCGCTCAAAGTGTTTTTTATCATCAGTGGCTATTTGGTCTGTCAAAGCTGGGAAAGAGACAAATCCCTGACTCGGTACCTTTTGAAGCGGGCCTTGAGGATATTCCCTGGCCTTATTATGGTTGTATGTATTACGGCCTTGATTATTGGACCACTTACTACCGAATACACAGCACAAGATTATTTTCATGGTCAGGATTTCAGGGTTTATTTTTGGAACATTGGGCTTGCGCCCTATTTTCATCTTCCCGGCGTATTTAAAAGCTTGGCGCCAAATGACGGCGTGAACGGATCCTTATGGTCTCTTCCGGTTGAATTTGCAATGTATTTCCTCGTGCCAATATTCAGTTGTTCGAGACACTCATTCATCTTGAAGCTTGTTAACGTCATACTTGTTTTGGCTTTATCCATTGCATCGATTTTTTATCAGACAGTCGGCAACAGAGTTGTGGATCCCGTATTCTACTGGACCAGCCTGCCATATGCCCTTCAGGTGGCGGCGTTCTTCGCCTGTGCGTCCTGGTTCAAGAGTTTTGAGCTGGAGCGTTTTCTAAACCTGCAAGCTGCCCTTGCAATAGCAGTTCTCCTGCAACTCGACATGTACAGCGATATTCTCAGCCAGTTTTTCATGCTGTTAGGATTGCCTTACGTCATCCTCTCGCTCGGGCTTGCGCCAAATGCCATCTTCGCGTCACGGGAGCGTTTCGGCGACGCATCATACGGCATCTACCTTTACGCGTTTCCAATGCAGCAGTGCATCATTCTCTGGCTCGGCAAGGAGATCCAGCCGCTCGTGCTTACGATGCTGGCATTACCTGTGACCACAGCGTTTGCATTCCTTTCCTGGCATGCCGTGGAAAAGCACGCTTTGAAGTGGAAGCCACGGCTGCGCATCGGGAAGCCCATCCGCATCCACAGGCTAGAGCTGCAGGATGGAACATGATGCTGAGGCGGCACAGCTTCTGGCTTTCACGCATTGGCGGAAGGCCAGTGACATGTCTCGGAACGATGCAGCCTAGGCCATCCGCTCATGCTCACCCAGGACGTAATGCGGCGTTTCTCCCGCCAGTGACCGTTGGATGTTGGCCACCGCCCGGCGCAGGCCGGTTTCGGTCATGCCGGGAACCGAGGCCGAGTTGTGCGGCGAGCCGACCACGTTGGGCAGCGTCATGAAGGGGTGGTCCATGCGGAACTCGCCCTGCCGGACCGGCTCGACCCACCAAGCGTCAATGCAGGCGAAGAAAGTCGGGTGGGCCTTCAGGTGACCGAACAGGGCGGCTTCCTGAATGACCTCGCCACGTGACAGGTTCACCAGGATGGCATCGGGTTTCATGGCCGCCAACTCGCGCGGGCCGATCATGCCCTTGGTGGCGGGGGTAAGGGGCGTGCTGAGGATGATCACGTCGGATACGTTCAGCAGCGTATCGAGGCTTTGCATCGTGCCTATCCAGTCAACCGGCTGATCAGTGGCGCCGCTGCGGTTGATGGCGTGGATGCGCATGCCGAGGGCCCGGAACAGGCGGGCGGAGGCTTGGCCGATGCCGCCGAAACCAATGATGCCGCAAGCGCCGCCGTTCAGGGTGCGGTTGCGGGCGTTCTGGTTGAACTCGCCATGGGCTAGCGCCTGGTGCTGCACGATCAGCTTCTTGGCGGCGGCGAGCGCCATGGCAAGGCCATGCTCGGCCATCGGCTCGCTGTAGGCGCCCCCGTTGCCGGCGACAAGGACACCGGATGGTATGTCGTGCAGCGGGATGAAATCGATGCCGGAGCTCATGAACTGGATGAGGCGGGCGGAGGCTATTCGTGCGGCCTCGCCGGGGAGAAGCTCTTTGCCAGTGTGCCGGGCTAGGACGGCTTTGGCGTGTGCCAGCGCTTGCGCTCGGGCAGGAGGATCGAGATCGGTCAAGTAGACGGGATCGGCGGCGGGGCCAAGCGCATCGGCGACGATGGCACGTTCCGGCGGACAGAGGTTGAAGGTGACGGCGACCGTATCAGGCATTGGGTTCCCTTCGCAGATGCAGCATGCCGCCTGTGTGGGGGGACAGGTCAAGTGGTCATGACAGGGCGGCGTGAAACATTTGGGCAGGCAGCGAGGACTGCATGGACAGGAGCTTCGCGGACGTGCCGCCAGATCCTGTCCATTGCCGGAATGCTTACAGAGTCGCGATGCTACTCCGCCGCGGTCGCGAGGTTGGTGATCGCGACGCCCTTGCCGACGCCGGCGCGGGTCTTGTAAGGGGTGGTGTCGATGTCCTCCAGCTCGATCTCGCGCGACAGCACCTTGCGCTTCCATTCCTGGTGTTCCGGTTCGTCAGCGGTGAACTCCGGCATGACGTCCCTGGCGAACATCTCCAGGCTTTCGCAGATGTGCTCGTGGCTGTTCTTGCCAGCCTGGTTGAGCAGGATGATCTGGTCTACGTGCGATTCGCGGAAGCGGCGCAGCTTGCGGCGTATGGTCTCGGGGGAGCCGACCAGGCCGCCCATCAG
>CAXTXZ010000543.1:0-2774 GCA_964248015.1 uncultured Rhodopila sp.
CCAGGCGCTGGCCAAGCTGATGCTGGCAAGCAGCCTCTGCATGTCGTACGCCTACCTGCTCGACGCGTTCGAGCCGTTCTACAGCGGCGAGGACACGGATCGCCTGCAGTTCCTCAATCGGGTGTCCGGCCAGTACGCCCCGGTCTACTGGTGCATGATCTTTTGCAACTGCCTGTTTCCCCTGGCGCTGTGCTTCCGCCGAGCGCGGGGCAGCCACGCCGTGCTGGCGCTCGTGTCCGTCTCGTCGATTATCGGCATGTGGCTGGAGCGTTTCAACATCGTGGAAATGACGCTTCAGCGCACGCACCTGCCCTCTGCCTGGGGCAGCTACGCGCCAACAATCTGGGACTGGATGGTCTTCGCCGGCACGCTGGGCCTGTTCCTCACCGGAATCCTGCTGGCCCTGCGCCTGGTGCCACTCGTTTCGATGTATGAAATGCGCGAACTGCTCGCCGAAAAGGGGCAGGCCGAAAAGGGGCAGGAATGATCGTCGCCATGTTCCACCGGGAAGACAGCCTTGTTCACGCCCTGGAACGCCTGCGCTCGGCCCGCGTCGGCCCGGTTGAGACCTACACGCCGGCGCCGCTGCGGAACGAGGACACCGCCTCGCCCATCCCGCTCATCATCCTGTTGGCGGGGCTGCTGGGCGCGGCCGCCAGCTTTGGGCTGCAAACCTACTCCTACACCGTCGCCTACCCGTTCCCTATTGGCGGCAGGCCGAATTTCGCCTGGGCGTCGTTCATTCCCAACGCGTTCGAGAACGCCGTGCTGATCGCCGTCGCCGCCGGGTTCCTGGCATTCTTCGTCATCAACCGCATGCCGCGCCTTCACGATCCGGTGGACGAAGCGCCGTCGCTGCGCGCCGCCAGCAGCGACGGCTGGTTCCTGTCGGTGCGCAGCGAGGAGCCGGCGGTGCTGGACCAGGCCCGGCGCCTGCTCCGCGAAGCGCAGGCCGCCCGGATCGAGGAGGTGCCGTCGTGAGGCGCGCGGCAGCCTGGAGCATGCTGGCGCTCCTGGCGCTGGCCGGATGCGACGACATGATCCACCAGGAAAAGAAGGCCGCCTACGCTGATGCCCAGGTGGGTCCGGGCAAGACGCCCGCGCGGGTCGTCGATTACCGCTCCAGGCCCGTCGCGCCGCCGCCCCTGACGCTTGCTCTTATTGAACGCGGGCAGGACCGGTTCCGCATCTTTTGCACGCCTTGCCATTCCGAGCTTGGGGACGGCCATGGCATGATCGTCCAGCGTGGCTTCCCGGCGCCACCCTCCTACCACATCGACCGGCTGCGGGCGGCGCCGGCGCGGCATTTCTATGACGTGATCACGAACGGTTACGGGGCGATGTATTCCTTCGCCTACCGCGTGCAGCCTGCTGATCGATGGGCGATCACGGCCTATATCCGCGCGCTGCAACGCAGCCAGGACGCGACCGTGGCTGACCTGACACCCGAGCAGCGGGCTGCCCTGCCATGAGCCGTGCCCAGCGCATGACCTGGGGCGTGGGCCTCATCGGGCTGGCCCTGGCCATCCTTGGCTGGTTCCTGGATGCGCCGCGCTTCAATGCGGGGTGGTTGGCCGCAGTCGTGCTGCTCAGCGCTTGGCCACTCGGCAGCTTGGCCCTTCTGCTGGTGCATAGCCTGACGGGCGGACGATGGGGCGAGGCCGTGCGGCCGGCGCTGGTGACAGGTGTTTGCACGCTGCCGTTGCTGTTGCCGGCTTTGGCGCCGTTGGTTTTTGGCTTGACGGATCTTTATGTTTGGGCGCGGCCGGACTCGCATCTCGGCAATCACTTTTATCTCAATGTGCCGTTCTTCGCCCTGCGGGGCGCAGTCTACCTGATCGTGTGGTTTGGCCTTGGCGGTTTGGTCCTGCGTGGCAATCACCTGGCCCGTATTGCGCCAGCCGGGCTTTTCCTGCTGGCCGTCACGACCACGTTCGCCAGCATCGACACCACGATGTCGCTTGATCCGCATTTCACCTCATCGATCCACGGCATGATCTCCGCCGCCAGCATGGCGCTGCTGGCCTTGTGCATGGCGGTGCTGCTGAGCGCGGCCGAGATGACGCCCGGCTCGCGCGCCGACCTGGGCAAGCTGCTGCTCGCGCTGGTCATTCTGTGGATCTATCTCGACTTCATGCAGTTGCTGATCGTTTGGCAATCCGATCTGGCGCGGGATGCGCCGTGGTATCTTGCCCATTATGGCGGGGCCTGGGGCGGGCTTTGCGTCGCCATTGTCGCAGGCCACTTCGTGTTGCCGTTCGCGTTGCTGTTGTCGCCGCGCATGCAGCGGTCTCGCAGGGTGATCGTCGGGGTTGCGGCGCTGCTGGTGGCCATGGAGGCGTTGCGCGCCTGGTGGACGGTGCTGCCGTCGCTCGGCAGGCAGGTCGGCTGGATCGACGTGGCCTGCATGGCCGGCGTGGGAGGGTTGGGTATCGGTTTCGCCCAATGGGCGGCGCAGTGGGCAGCACGTCGGCCCAGGCCAGCGGCAGGGGCCAGCCATGTCTGAACGCGCCGCCAGCCGCGCGCTGCCTCCGGCGAGGCGGGAAAGCAAGGATGTCCGACTTGGGTTCATACTCGCTCTGTTCGGACTGATCGCCTGTGTCCTGCTGCTCATGCTCGCTGTCGCCTATTTCGTGTTTCCGGCCGAGGTGCAGGACCGGCGATTCTCCCAACCTTTCCCGCGTTTCCCCGATCCGGTGCTGCAACCAAGCCCACAGGTCGACATGGAGGCTTTCCGCGCCGAGGAAATGGGCCGGCTCAACAGCGCCGGATGG
>CAXTXZ010000543.1:2784-3184 GCA_964248015.1 uncultured Rhodopila sp.
CGCCGGGGTGGTGCATATCCCGATTGATCAGGCAATGCGGGCGGTTGCGGCTGAAGGCATCCGCGACTGGCCAAGCGGGCTTGGCTCAGCGGCGGCGAGCGAGGCTGACCGGCGGTGAGGCGTCTTTTGCCACTGATTTTGTTGCTGCTGTGGGGATTGTCGCTGTCCGGTGCTGCGAATGCTGACGGCGACCTTGCCGCCTACGCGTGGCAGCAGCATCCGGGCGCGCGCCTGCCGCCCGATGTCGTTTTGAACGATGAAACGGGACGCGGGACCAGCCTCGGCCGCGCGTTCGGCGGAGCGCCGGTGATCCTGGACCTGGATTATTACCATTGCCCTTCGTTATGCGGCGTGGTTCGGGCCGACCTTATCAATGCCCTGCGAAACAGCGGGCTTTCGG
>CAXTXZ010000544.1:0-3173 GCA_964248015.1 uncultured Rhodopila sp.
TCGCCACGCCGCCCTGGCCGCGGATCGACGCGCGCGAGCTCTGCATGGCAGGAGCGGAGCATCGCCTCGTTGCGCTCCGCGCCGCCCGATTCGGCTCGCTTCTCATCTCCCGTCGCGCCGTCGAGCCGCACCGGCTCCCCCGCCCACGCGCCGCCCGCCCAGAACGTTCCCAGCAGGGCCAGTATTCTTGCCAACATCGGCCGGACCTGTCACACGCCGCGACCGGATGCAAGTCACACAGCCCTTCCTGGCCTACCGGGACCGCCTAGGCGTCGCGTCTGAAATCGGCTTCCTGAAACGGCAGTACGTCGGCTTCACCCGCCTGCAACCCATCTGGACTGGCCGCACCTTGCTGCCGGCTGCCCCCCAGGTCGGCGACCACCTGCTTCGCCTGGGAGGCGACGGCCCGCTCGGCTCCGTCCGCCGGCTTTTGTTCCGCCAGTTCGGCTGGGCGCCGCCGATCCATTGGCCCGCGACGCTGCCCCCCACGGCGACGGCCCCGACATCGCGACGGAACTCCGCCAGCGCGGCAACGGCAGGCGGGCACGCCCTGGCGCCTGTCCTGCACGCCCAGTTCGCCCGAGGCGGCGCGCTCGCCTTGCCTCTGGCTCGCGCCCTGAACCTGCGCATGGTCGTCACCCTGCACGGCGGCGACATCAGCAAAAGCAAGAACTGGCAGGGCACGCTGCTGTCCCATCGCTGGCCCGCCCTGATCCGCGAGGTTTCCGCCTTTGTCTGCGTCTCCAACGCCGTCGCCGATCTTGCCGCCGCGAAGGGAGCCCCGGTGGCAAAACTGCGGGTCCTGCCGATCGGCGTGGAGGCGCCCGCCTGTCGACCCACCGGCAACCCAACGTCTCACCTGTTCGTAGGCCGCTTCGTCGAGAAAAAGGGGATACGGACCCTCGCGACCGCCACGCGCCGCCTGCGCGCCGAGGGCGACGTGACGCCCCTTGTCTGCGTCGGCGACGGCCCCCTGCGCCCCTTGCTGGACGCGCTGGCTCGGGAAGTCGCCGCGATCACGGTGACCGGCTGGCTGCCGCCCGATGCCGTCCGTGCCCGGATGGCGGACGCCTACGCCCTAGTCGTCCCCAGCGTCATCGCCCGCGACGGCGACGCCGAGGGCCTGCCCAGCGTCATCCCCGAGGCCATGGCGCAAGGCTGCCCGGTCATAGGGTCGGATCAAGGCGGCGTCGCGGAAGCGATCAGGCACGGCCAAACCGGCCTGCTGGTCCCGCCCGATGACGCCGAGGCGCTGGCGGACGCCATGCGCCGGATCACGCGTGATGCCGGCTTGCGCGGCCGACTGGCCGCCGCCGGCTTCACCGAAGTCACTCGAACACTGAATGCGGCGCTGCAATCAGCCAAGTTGGAGACGCTGTTGCTGTCGGCCTGACCAAAGGCCAACGCTGCGCGGCTACCCCTGGCGGCACTTCATCCGGGGGTTCTTCTTGTTGATCACATAAACCCGCCCGCGGCGACGCACCACGCGGCAGTTCTTGTCGCGGACCTTGGCGGAACGCAGGCTGTTACGGACTCTCATGACACGCGTTACTGATCCTGGGAAGCGGAAGGCGCGTTCCCTAGTGGGCCGCCTGCCCCGTGTCAAGTTCAACAAGGCGGCCCTGCATGATCGCCTCTTGCATTTCCCGCGCCGCGCCGCGACCCTGCTCTCCCTGGCCCGTCCAGGAAAGGAGTTCTCGACGCATGGCAACGGTCTTCATCGATGGCGAATCCGGCACCACCGGCCTGGGCATCCGCGAGCGCCTGGGCGCGATGCCGAAGGTCACGCTGAAAAGCCTGCCCGCCGAGCGCCGCCGCGATCCCGCCGCGCGCCGCGACATCATGGCCGAGGTTGACCTGATCGTGCTTTGCCTGCCGGACGACGCCGCCCGCGACTCCGCCGGCATGGCCGCTGGCCTGGGCAACGCCGCGCCGAAGGTGCTCGACGCCAGCACCGCGCACCGGGTCGATCCCGACTGGGTGTATGGCTTCGCCGAACTGGCCCCCGGCCAGGCCGAGCGCATCGCCGCCGCCCGCAACGTGGCCAATCCCGGCTGCTACCCCACCGGCGCGATCGGCCTGATCCGCCCGCTGGTCGATGCCGGGCTGCTCCCCGCCGACTACCCCGTCACCATCAACGCCGTCTCCGGCTACTCGGGCGGCGGCAAGGCGATGATCGGGGCGCATCAGGCCTCGCACGGCCCGGCCTTCGAGCTTTACGGCCTTGGCATGCAGCACAAGCACATCCCGGAAACCCAGCTTTACGGCGGCCTGACCCGGCGGCCCATCTTCGTGCCCTCGGTCGGGCACTTCATGAAGGGCATGCTCGTCTCGATCCCGCTGCACCTCGACACGCTGCCCGGCAAGCCGACCGGCGCCGACCTGCAAGCCGCGCTGCAAGCCCGCTACGCCGGATGCGGCCTGGTGCGCGTCGTCCCGCCCACGCCCGACGGCAAGCTGGAGCCCGAGGCCCTGAACGACACCGACATCCTGGAACTTTCGGTGCATTCGAACCCGGCCTATCCCCAGGCGGTCCTGGTCGCGCGCCTAGACAATCTCGGCAAGGGCGCATCCGGCGCCGCCGTCCAGAACATCGCCCTCATGCTCGGCCTGCACACTGGAACCAGCAAGCGGGAGCACGCCGATGCCTGAGCGCAACTGGCCGCCCGGCGCCGTCTACACCTTCGAAGGCGTCACCCCGGTCATCGCCGAGGATGCCTTCATCGCCCCGACCGCCGTGATCATCGGCGACGTGGTGATCGGGCCGGAGAGCGGCATCTGGTTCCACTGCGTCCTGCGCGGCGACATGAACATCATCCGCATCGGCGCGCGGACCAACATCCAGGACGGCACGGTGGTGCACATCGACTCCGGCGGGTTCCAGACGATCATCGGCGACGACGTGACGGTGGGGCACGGCGCCGTGATCCACGCCTGCACGCTAAGGGACTGGGCCTTCGTCGGCATCGGCGCGACCATCCTGGACGGCGCGGTGATCGAGCATGGCGGCATGCTCGCCGCCGGCGGGTTGCTGACGCCGGGCAAGGTCATCGGCCCGAACGAGTTGTGGACCGGCTCCCCAGCCAAGCTCAAGCGCGTGATGGACGCCGAGGAGCGGAAGAAGTTCGACCGCAACGCGATCAACTACCGCGAGTTGGCGAAGCGGTTCCGGG
>CAXTXZ010000545.1:0-3173 GCA_964248015.1 uncultured Rhodopila sp.
CGGGCTGCTGGACTGCTCATCGGTTTCGGTGAACATCCAGCCGATCCCGGACGCCGGCGACTATTACGCGACGGTCACCGGGACCGTGCCGAAGGACCAGTTCGGGAAGCTTGACACCTCCAAGTACATCTACTGCCCCGGCAAGCCCAACCAACTGATGCTGGTGCAGGCGACCTACACCTCGCCGAGCCTGATCGCCGCCTTTGTCCCGTCCATGGCGACTGCCACGGCCGGCGGGGTCGTCCATGTCACCCAGTCATCCGCCGCCTTCATCGACGAGAATTTCCCCGTGACCTCCGCCCCGCCGGCCGGGTGCTGAGGGGATGACGCGCCGAACCCACCGCGCGACGGCCAGGCTGAGCCGCAACTGGCGCTGCCTGGCGCCGGCCCTGCTGCACGACCGGTCCGGCGCGCCGGCCCTGGAGTTCGCCCTGGTGGCGCCGTTGATGCTGACGATGCTGTTCGGCTCCTACGACGTCGCCCAGGTGTTCATCGCCATGCGCCGGGTGACCAGCACCGCGCAGGAGATCGTGCAGATCGCCACCGAGCAGGCCGTGCAGCCCGACCAGAGCAGCGCGCTGACCGTCCAGCAGGCCTACCAAGCGATGACCGCGATCTACGCCATGATCCCCGGGCTGAAGACCGGCGCCGACACCAGCCCGTTCTCGGTCACGCTGTCGGCCGTCGTGTTCGTCGCGAACCAGGGCTGCGTGGTGGGAGGCACCTGCACCTATGTCGGCACGGTCATGTGGAGCGTGGCGCTTCCTTCCCCGGGCCTGTCGGTTGCCCGGACGCCCTGCGGCATCGTTACGCAGGTGACGCCGGACCAGCAAGCCACCATCAACAACCTTGCGACCTCGGGGATGACCACGCTCACGTCGGTCGTCGTCGCCGACGTGTCCTACACGTACACTCCGCTGTTCAGCGGTTTCGTCACCGGGCCGATCAAGCTGCAGCGCACGGCATTCCTGCCGCCGCGGGCCGGCAAGCCGACGGGGTTCGTCTGGTATGACAAGGCCAATGCCCCCAATGATCCTGCGGTTTGCTACCTGGCTGCTCAAGTTGAAAGCGCGGGGTAGGATGCTCGATTTCCTGCAACGCAGCCTGCGGGACCGCAGCGCGGGCGTTGCGATGATGTTCGCCCTGACGGTGATCCCCCTTATCGGGATCATCGGCATCGCTATCGATTTCGGCTTGGCCACCCAGGCCAAGACGCAGTTGAACTTGGCCACGGACGCGGCGGCGCTGGCGGCGGCGAAAGGGGCTGCTGATGCCTTCACCACGGGTCAGCAGAACTACATCGCCGCCGGGCAAACGGCTGGCTTGGAGTGGTTCAACAGCCAAGCCGGCACGGTGCTCGGCACGACGTTGCAGCCACCCTCGGTGACGGTGACGCAGACCGGCCCGGTGTTCACCTCGCAGGTGTCCTACCAAGGCACGGTGGCGCCGTATTTCGCCCCGATCTTCGGCGTCACCACGATCGCGTTGGGCGGCTCGTCCAGTGCCACCATCACCACGACCGCCTATGTCTCGGTCACCTTCCTGCTCGATAACTCGTCATCGATGCTGATCGCGGCGACCCAGGCCGGGGTTGACACGATGAACTCCATTACGCCGATTTCCCTGGACTCCAACAATCCGAAAGGCGTCAAGGGTCCGAAGGGTCCCAAAAAGCGTAGCGATGTGCCGGGTTTTAATCCAAACGACTCGTATTACGACTTGAGTAGCAAGCAATGCGCATTCGCTTGTCATTGGGACGCGAACCAGAACGACTATTACGGGTTGGCACGACAAAATAACGTTCAACTTCGTTTTGATGTACTGCAAAACGCAGCAGTAGCTGCCGTCAACCAGATGGTCAGCCAGCGAAAGATCGCCGATCAGTTCGCCCTCACCGTCTACACCTTCGCCAGCGGGTTGACGCAAATCTATCCAGCCGACATGAACCAGCCCAACAGCACCGACCTGGCCAACGGCGTCACCGCAGTGCAGAATTTCCAAACGCCGGTCGTGGAAAACGACGGCAACACCAACTTCCCAGAAGCAATGCGGGCTTTGGCCCAGCAAAGCACGGCGGCCGGGGACGGATCGACCACGGAAACGCGGAAGAAAGCGCTCATCATCGTTACCGACGGGCTGGCGGACTATGAACCCCGGACCACGCCAACCAGCAAGGGGCCTATCAACCCCGCTGACTGCGCCGCGATGAAGAGCCTCGGCTACAACGTCTATGTGCTCTACACCACTTACATTACGACGCCCAAAGACCTCCTGCTGCCGTTCGACAACATAGACCTGCTCCCTTATATCAACGGCACTGCTAGCCCGAAGATGGTCCCCTCGCTGCAGTCATGCGCTTCCGCGCCCACCAACTACGCCGAAGCCTCCGACCCGGCCGCGATCAACACCGCCATGACCCAGATGCTGCAAGCGGCGCTAAGCAATGGCGGGCGCTACACTCAATAGGAGGCTTGGCGCAGGAGCCAAACGATCGGGGCAGCCAAACCGCTGCCCCAATAGCTTCGACCGCACCGTCCGACGGCTGCAAGGTAAGCGGCCACGGACGCGAAAGCGGCAAGCGGCTCATCAAAATTGAGGTAGTCTGGACCAAAACGGCCTGCAAGATCATCCCACGCGCGCCGCACGGTAAAGCACATGCCGCCGAAGCATGCTGCCCTCGGCCACGCCGGGATGGTCGAAGTCGTCCGCCAGGTCGTGCGTCATGCCGATCCACTCCATAACCCGGCGCGACGCCACGTTGCCCGGCACGGTGAAGGCGACGACCTCCGGCAAAGCGAGCAGCCCGAACCCGTGGGCGAGCGCCGCCCGGGCCGCTTCCGTGGCGTAGCCGCGGCCCCAGTGCTCCCGCGCCAGGCGCCAGCCCGCCTCGATGGCCGGCGTGAACGGTGCCGGGAACGTCACGTGCTGCAATCCCACGAAGCCGATGAACGGCGCGGTACCGGGCACCTCCACGGCCCAGAAGCCGAAGCCGTGCGCCGCGATGTGGCCCTGACACCGGGCGGCCTGGGCGTCGCTTTCCGCGCGGGTCAGGGTGCCCGGGAACCACCGGCGAACCTCCGCATCGGCGTTCACCGCCGCGTAGGCGGGCAGGTCGGCGTCCCGCCAGGACCGGAGCAGCAGGCGCGGGGTGCGGATTTCGGCCAAGGGCAGGC
>CAXTXZ010000546.1:0-3161 GCA_964248015.1 uncultured Rhodopila sp.
GACGGGCAGGCGGGCGTCACATCGCCCAGGTGGCGGAGCGGCGCCATCGGGGCCTGCTGCCGCCGCTGCCGGTGGAACCGCTTTATGTCGATCCACCGCAAGCCAGGCCGCAACCTGGTGCGCCAGGGACAGCCTGACCGTGCCGCGCCCGGCGACCCAAGGCGACTGCAAGGCCATGGAGGCGATTCACGCCGCCGCTTTCGCCGCGCGGGACGCCTGGAGCCGCGACGTCTTCAGCCTGCAATTGACCATGCCCGGCATCGTTGCCCTGCTGTATCCGTCAAGGGGCCTGGTCGTCGCCCGAGTCGCCGCCGACGAAGCCGAAATCCTCACCCTGGCCGTCACCCCAAGCGCTCGGCGGAGCGGCGTGGCCACCAGGCTGCTGAGCGAGGCGGCCCATCAGGTCGCGGCAATGGGCGCCTGCGCCTTGTTCCTGGAGGTCTCGGTCCGCAACACGCCCGCGCGCGCGCTTTATGCCCGCGCGGGTTTCATGGAGAAAGGCAGGCGAGCGCATTACTATTCCGACAGGTCGGATGCCTTGGTGTTGCGGCTTGATCTCGGGCCGCCCGCCTGACGGCGCGGCCGGTAAATCCGTCATCATTAGTGGGGAATGATTTGAGGCCTGGCCGAAAGCCAAGTCAGCCGCCCCGGCGGACCAGTAAATGACTGATCCCTTGCTGGTCTGTTTCCAGTGAAAGCACTTGATGGCCTTGTTCCGCCGCCGTGCGTGGGACATTGCTCAGCGGTTCCGCGCCCTTTAGCTTGACAAGAAGCGTTTCGCCCGGCGCCATCTTGTCCAACGCAAGGCGGGTCCTGACAAACGTCATGGGGCAGGCCTCGCGCGTGATGTCGATTGTGCGGGTCGCGTCTTGCATGGCCGTCATGATTCCACTTCATTCTATTTGCACAGCCGCCGTTGCATGCTGGCCAGCCAGGTACTTATTAAGCATAGCACAGTGATTGGAAAGGTCCTAGATGGGCGAGAACTCAGCCGACAACCGCATTCTCACCTTAACCGCTCAAATCGTCGCGGCGCACGCTGCTCATAATGCACTGGAACCCGGTGCCCTGCCGGCCGTCATACGCCAGATCTACCAGATGCTGCTGACGATTGAAGCCGAGCCGGCCGCGCCTGCTGAAAAGGCTCAGCCCGCCATGCCCCAGCCTGCCGTGCCGGTGCGCAAGTCGGTTTTCCCGGACTACATCATCTGCCTGGAAGACGGCAAGCAGTTGAAGATGCTGAAACGGCATCTTTCGAGCGCGTTCAACCTGACGCCCAGGCAGTACCGCGAGAAATGGGGCCTCGACGCCAGCTACCCGATGGTTGCGCCGAACTACGCCGCGAAACGCTCCTCGCTCGCCAAGCAGATCGGCCTGGGCACAAGGCGGGCGGCTGGCGACTGAGCCGCGGCCGGGCCCGCCGCCTCGCGCGGCGCGGCCCCTGAACCCGCCAACTGCGTCCCGCTCGCGGCAAAGGCTTCCCTGTTGCCGCCTCGGCATTGTATGCCGGGCTTGGCTTGGCCACAGTCTGAGGGTAAGCCGGGTGAGTGACCGCAAGGAGCCGAATGGAATCGCGCATCGAGCGCCTGTGCATCGAACGGGGCCTGAAGATGACCGGGCAGCGGCGGGTTGTCGCACGGGTGTTGTCGGAAGCCGGCGACCATCCCGACGTCGAGGAACTTTACCGGCGCGCTTCGGCTTTGGACCAGCACATCTCAATCGCCACGGTCTACCGGACCGTTCGCCTGTTCGAGGAACAGGGCATCCTGGAACGGCGCGATTTCGGCGGCGGCCGGGCGCGGTATGAACCCAGCGAGGATGGGCCCCATTACCATCTGATCGACGTCGACACCGGCAAGGTGGTGGAATTCCAGGACCCGGAACACGAACGCCTGATGCACGCCATCGCCGCGCGCCTCGGCTTCGATCTTGTCTCGCTGCGGCTTGAGCTGTTTGGGCGTCGCAAGGACCCAGTCGTGCGCGACGCCTTGCCGGAGCGGGACGCATTGCCGGCAAGGCAGGGCGCCGCAAGGCAGGATGCCACCCCTGACGCAAGGCTGCGCGACGCAACAAGGAGCACCCGTTCATGATCCAGCATGACGAGGGGAAGCTGCTGACGAAACCCGTCCCTTGGTTCGCGGAGCTTCGGAGCGGCGATCTGGGTGTCCGGCTCGCCGCCGGCGCGGCCGAGATCGACGCCGTGCAGGCCTTGCGCTATCGCGTTTTCTACCAGGAAATGGGCGCGCGCGCGGATGACGCGACCGCCGCCGCGCAGCGCGACCGCGACATCTACGACACCGTGGCCGACCATTTGCTGGTGGTTGACCACGGCCTGGGCGGCGGGCCAGCCAACGTGGTCGGCACCTACCGACTGATACAGCGCGACAGCGCGCGACGCATCGGACGCTTCTACACCGCGGATGAGTACGACATCGCCTGCATCGAGGCCCATGCCGGCAAGATCCTGGAACTCGGCCGTTCCTGCGTCGATGCCGGTTATCGCAACCGGTCGGTCATGCAGTTGTTGTTGCGCGGCATCGCCGCCTATGTCTTCCAGCACCAGATTGACCTGATGTTCGGCTGCGCCAGCCTGCCGGGCACCGATCCCGACGCGCTGGCGCTGGAACTGGCCTACCTCCGCCACCATCACCTTGCCCCTCCGGCGATCCGGCCGCGGGCGGTGCCACACCGCTACACCGACATGGGACGGCTTCATCCTGATGACATCAACGTTCGGGAAGCCATCTACAGGTTGCCGCCACTGATCAAGGGCTACCTCCGCCTCGGCGGCTTTGTCGGCGATGGCGCGGTGATCGACGCGCAGTTCAACACGACGGATGTCGCGATCGTGGTGCAGACCGACCTTGTGACGGATAAATACTACCGCCACTACGAGCGGCACGCGCGGGAGCTGCAGGACTGAGTTCCATGCGCCGGGCGCCGTTGGCGCGGGTTTCCACGCTGCAAGGCTGGCGCGCCGACCTTGCGGCTGCGCTGGCGGGCGTCGCCGCGGCGACAGCGCTGCCGCCGTTTCACCTCGTGCCTGCCCTGTTGCTGGCCATCCCGGTCCTGCTGTCGCTGATCCGGGGCGCGCGCCGGCCGGCCGTCGCGGCCCGCCGGGGCGGGTGGTTCGGCGTTGGGCGTCATGTCGTCGGCCGGTG
>CAXTXZ010000547.1:0-3158 GCA_964248015.1 uncultured Rhodopila sp.
TCCCAAGCAGATTCACGCCTCCAGACCTTTCGGCCCTCCGGCGATCTGCTTTATCCCCAGGCACCGGCCAGCGTTTCACCCCACTGCCAGGAAATCCGCCAGACCTTTCCTGAACGGCGCCACCCGGACTGCCGCCATCCGTAAGGCATTGGCATGTAAAGGCACTGGCATGTAATCGGGCAAAGCAGGGCCAGCCATCAAAACCGCCCAGGCAAACGCTCTCCCTCAGCCGGGCTTCAGCCCGCGCCGGAACTTCCGGCCTGCGCAACTCCCATCTCGAACGCCCGCGGCCGGAGCGCAGGCAGCGTAAGCAACCGGACGCTACCCGGCACGGGCGATCGCCAGGAAATCGTCCGCGTTCAGGCTTGCGCCGCCCACCAATGCGCCGCCGACGTTTGGCACCGCAAGCAGCGACGGGGCATTGGCGGGCCGAACCGAGCCGCCATACAGAATACGAATGGCATGGCCGGCGTCGCCGAACTGGCGCACAAGCTCGTCGCGGATGAAGGCGTGCATCAGCGCGACATCCTGCTCCGTCGGGGTCTTGCCGGTGCCGATGGCCCAGATCGGCTCATAAGCGACGACGCCGGTGAACGGCTTCGGCAGGCTGCCGATGATTTGCCAGCCGACGACTTCGGTTTCCTGGCCGCCGGCGCGCTGGTCAGCGGTTTCGCCGACGCAGACGATGGGGGTCAGTCCGGCCTCGACCGCCGCCAGCGTCTTTTCACGCACCAGCTCATCGGTTTCGCCATGCGCTTGCCGGCGTTCGGAATGGCCAAGGACGACCCAACTGGCGCCGGCGTCGCGCAGCATTGGCGCCGCGATGTCGCCGGTGTGGGCGCCTTGCCTTGCCTGGTGGCAGTCCTGGCCACCCACGGCGACAACCGAGCCTTTCAGTATCTCCGCCACCGCCGCGACATGAAGGGCGGGCGGACACACAAGAAGCTCGGCATTGACGCCGGCCGCGCCGGCCAAGATGGCTCGCGCCAATGCCACGGCATCGGCTGCCAAGCCATGCATTTTCCAGTTTCCTGCAATCAGTGCGGCCATCCCTGTTCGTCCCCTGTTCGGCGCAAAAGTTGCTAGCGGACTGGCCAAGGCCGTCAAGGGCAGAAACCAAAAACCAGCAATGTCGCAAGCCGCGGCTGGCTTTGTGATCCACGCCGCCGTATATGCTCCGCCCCGTTTCCAATCTTGGGGCCTGGCCGGATTCCATGATCTCCCTGTTCCGTCGCTACACAGATTCCTGGATTGCCCGCATTTTCTTCATACTGATGGCGGTGTCCTTTGTCGGCTGGGGCATCAGCGGCGATCTGCTGCGCTTGCTGGGCGGCGGCGCGCCCACCTGGGTCGCCAACGTGGGCGGGCAGGCCATCGACATGCCCACCTTTCAAGCCGACTTCCAGCGGGCCTTGGCGCAGGAATCCCGTCAGGCGCCCGCCGGGCAGGAAGTTTCTCCCCTGCAACGGCGCATGGGCGGGCAGCAGACGCTGGAACGCCTGGTCGCCCAGGCCGCCTTGGGCCTGGAGCTGAAGGATCTTCGAATCGTCACGCCGGATGAGGCTGTCGCCGCCGTGGTGCGTGCGATGCCGGCCTTCCAGGGCGCCGACGGCACGTTCAGCAAGCCGGTCTTCGACAACGTGCTGCGCAACAACGGCTACACCGAGGACCGCTTCCTGTCGCAGGTTCGCGCCGATATCGCGCAACGCCAGTTGCTGTCGGCCATCAACGGCGCGGTCGCCGCGCCCGATGCCGAGGTGAAGCCGCTCTACGCCTCGGAGTTCGAGAAACGTGCCGCGGACATGGCCTTGTTTCCCTTCTCCGCCGCGCCCGAGCCCGCGCCGCCCGCCGAGGCCGTGCTGCAACGCTGGTATGACAATCATCCCGATCTTTATGTCACGCCGGAGTATCGCAGGATCAAGGCGGCGACGCTCTCGCCGCAATCCCTGGCCTCCGGGATCACCATCAGCGACGACGACCTGCGTCTCGCCTACGACGAGCGCAAATCCGACTACGTGACGCCCGGCAAGCGCTCAGCCGAAGTGATTTCCGTGGCCGATGAGGCCAAGGCGAGGGCGCTCGCGGACAAATGGCGCGGCGGCGCGGACTGGCAGGCGATGCAGGCGGCCGCGCAGGCCGACGGCGCTTCAGCCATCGCGCTTGATGACGCGCCCGAGGTCCAGTTCCCCGATCCGGATCTGGCCAAGGCGGTCTTTTCGGCCAATGCGGATGCGGGTCCGGCCGTGGTGAAGGGCGCCCTGGGGTGGTTCGTCGTGACGGTGACGAAGATCGTGCCTGGCAGCGAGACGACCTTCGAGGCCGCGAAGGAAACGCTGCGGGCGCGCGTCCTGGCCACCAAGGCCGCCGACCTGATGTATGACCGCGCCAACAAGATTGACCAGTTGCTGGGCAATGGCGCCAGCCTCGACGAGTTGCCGGGCGACCTGGGGCTGGCAGGGATGGCAGGCACCCTGGACGCGCAGGGCAACACGCAGGAAGGCACGCCGGCGCCCATTCCCGGCCCGGCGGAACTACGCGCCGCCCTTGTTGCCGCGGCGTTCCAGGCGCGGCAGGGCGATCCGCCTCGGCTGACGGAGGTGCAGACACCCTCCACCGGTGGATCAGCCTACTATGCCCTGGTGGTCGAAGCCGTCATCCCCTCGGACAAGAAACCTTACTCGGCCGTCAAGGACAAGGTTCTGGCGGACTGGGCACAGGACCAGCGGCGACGCGCCGAGGACGCGGCGGCGGCGGCGATGATGACGGCGGTCCAGGGCGGCCAGTCGTTCTCCGACGCCGCGACCGTGGCGGGCGTGACGCCGCGGCTTTCGCCCCTGGTGACACGCAACCAAGGCAACCCCGAGATCCCGGACGCCCTGCAACGCGTGCTGTTCAGCCTTCATACTGGGGAGGCCACCATGGTGGAGACACCGGAGGGCTTCGTCGTGGCCCAGCTTGCGCAGGTCGTGAAACCCGACGCGGCTGCCAACAAGGCGGATTATGATCAGGCGCGTGTCGCGGTCAGCCGGTCCATCGGCAATGACCTGGCAGCGGTGTTCGTCGATGCGCTGCGGCAGCGGGCAGCGCCTCGGGTCAATCAGCAGAATTTCGATAGCGTCGTCCAGCCGCGTTAAGAGGAACAGCATGAACGTGACGGT
>CAXTXZ010000548.1:0-3153 GCA_964248015.1 uncultured Rhodopila sp.
CCACGCTCTACGTCGCGCAGGACAACGCCGACCAGGTCGCCGTGATCGACACGGCGAGCAACACGGTCACGGCCAAGATCGACGCCCGCGCGCCAGCCGGCATCCTGCCCGGCCCGCACTACACGGGCGCGTCAACCTTCGCCGTCACGCTGTCGCGCGACGAGAAGACGCTTTACGCGGTCAATGACGGCTCGAACTCCATTGCCGTCATCCCGCTGGCCGGCTCGGGCGCCAACGCCGTGGCAGGCCTGATACCGACCGCCTACGCGCCCAAGGACATCACCTTCAGCGCCGACGGCACGTGGATGTACATCATCAACGGCAAGAGCGACACGGGCCCGAACCCGGGCCATCTGATGGGCAACACCGCGCTGATCACCAACATCACCTATCCGGGCGGCAACAAGGCCGCCGCCGCCGCGGCAACCGCGACAAACGAGTACCAGTTCCAGTTGGAACACGCGACGCTGGTCAGCGCCAAGGTGCCGACCAGCGCCGAGTTGCCGGTCCTGACCTCCAAGGTGGCGGAAAACAACTTCTACAGCCTGCCGGCCAGCACAGGCGACGAGACGGTGATGGGCTTCCTCCACCAGCACATCAAGCACGTCATCTACATCGTCAAGGAGAACCGCACGTTCGACCAGATCCTCGGCGACCTGACCAACGGCGCGGACGCCGATCCGTCGCTGACCCAGTTCGGCCGCGCCATCACGCCGAACTTCCACCGGATCGCGACCAACTTCGTCACGCTGGACAATTTCATGGACCCCAGCGACGGCAGCATGGATGGCTGGTCCTGGACCATGCGCGGCGGAGTCACCAGCACGGAAGAACTGACGCAGCAGATCAACTACGCCGGCGTCGATCGTGGCCTGTCCTATGAATCCGAAGGCTCGAACCGCAACCTGCCGATCGGGCTGGCGGCGGCCGCCGACCGCGATGCCGCCACCAAGGGAGCATTCACCACCGGCTCGCAAAGCCTGCCCGGCGGCGCCGCCAACCTGCTTCCCGGCCCGGCGGATGTTTCCGCCCTCGATTCGCCATTCGGTTTCCAGCAAAGCTACATTTTCGATGCCGTGCTCCAAGCCGGCCTGACCGTGCGAAACTACGGCTGGCAGGTGAACAACATCGGCCCCACCACCGACAGCAATGGCAATCCAATCGAGAACGCGGGCGAGGCCGGTGTCGTGCAGGCCGCCGAACTTAACCCGACCTTGGCGCCCTTGACCGACGTCTACTTCCGCGGGTTCGACATGACCTATTCAGACCAGTGGGACGTCAACGAGTGGAACCGGGAGTTCATGCAGTATATCGCCAACAACAACCTCCCAAGTTTGGAAACGGTCCGCCTGAGCCACGATCACACGGGCAGCTTCGCCACCGCGCTCGCCGGGGTGAACACGCCCGACACCCAGGAAGCCGACAACGACCTTGCGATTGGTCGTGTCGCCGCGGCGGTGGCGCACAGCCCCTACGCCGACAGCACCCTGATCATCGTGACCGAGGACGACTCACAGGACGGCCCGGACCATATCGACTCGCACCGTGCTCCAGCCTACCTGATTGGCCCGTATGTAAAGAAGCACGCGGTCGTCAACACCCGCTACAACCAGGTGAGCGTGCTGCGCACCATCGAGGACATCCTCGGCACGCCGCATATCAACCTCAACACCGCCTACCAGCGCCCGATGGCGGACGTGTTCGACATCACCCTGTCCGGCAAGTGGACATACAACGCCGTCGCTTCGACGATCCTGAAGACCACGTCGCTCGCGATGGGCAACAGCGGCGTCCAGTACGCGGAAGGCCCTGATGTCCTGCCGAGGCGCGATGCGGCTTACTGGGCCAAGGCAACGCGGGGCTTTGACTTCTCGAACGAGGACCGCGTGCCGGTGGACCTGATGAACGAGGTCATGTGGGAAGGCCTGATGCCGGGCAAGCCCTACCCGGATCACCGTTCAGGCGTGAGGATGGGCAGCGTGGACCTGAGCAGCAAGTAGCCTCACGGCAAACGCCGCCCACATGGGTCGGCGACACGTCACGGCTAGGCGGAGCGGGCGCAAAAGCGTTCGCTCCGTCGCCATGAATCCCGGGTGCGCCACCCTGCTGGCGCAACCAGGCATCACCCCCAGCGCCCCGGTATCGCGGACAACGCGCTGACTTCAGGGTATTCCATGACCAGTCCGATCCTTCCGGAGCGTCGCCGTCCGCGCTTCCCCCTGCTGATGCTTGCCCTATCTGCCCTGGCGACACCGGGCGCGAAGGCGCAGGTCGCCTCCCCCTCGCCCGACAATCCCGCGCCGAAAGACATCGGCACCGTCAGCGCCACGGGCGACTCCGGCGCGCCCGGCGCCCCGCCCCAGCCGGGAACGGCGGCCTACGTCGCCCCCAGCCGAGCGCCGCTGGACGCCAGCCAGCCAACGTCGGTCGTGGGACCCCGCTTCATCGACCGCGCCATCGTGCCGACGCAGAACTACGACAGCATCATCAAGTTCTCCCCCAGCGTGCAGAACATAGAGCCGGTCGGCGCCGGCTTGCAGCAGAACTTCCTGGAAACCATCCGGGGCTTCAACTACAAGCAGTTCAACACCACGTTCGACGGCCTGGTCCTGCCCGGCACGATCAGCAGCTTCGCGCCCCAATCCGAAGCCTACTTCATGGCGCACGACATCGGCTCCGTGCGGATCGACCGAGGCCCCGGCACGGCTTCCACCATCGGTTACGCGACGTTCGGCGGCACGGTCGATATCCAGTCCAAGGCGCCGCTCAACGCCTTCACGGTCAACCCCTTCGTGACCGTCGGCAGCTTCAACACGGTGCTGACCGGCGTGCAGCTCGATTCCGGCGCTCGGCCCGAGCTGAACGGCGCGCGCGGCTTCCTCGATCTCCAGGCGCTCGACAGCGATGGTTACTTGACCGGCACGTCAACCCTGCGGCGCAACGTGTTCACCAAGCTGGAGGTTCCGGTCGGCGACAGCACGCTCATCACCTTCGTCGGCATGGTGAACACCTCGTTCAACCACACCCCGATCGGCGCGACATTGCCGGAGATCAGCCGGTACGGCGCGAACTACGGGCTGAACAACGACCCGGCGTCGCAGGCCTTCAAGGGCTACAACATAGACCATTACTCCACCGATTTCGAATACCTCC
>CAXTXZ010000549.1:0-3152 GCA_964248015.1 uncultured Rhodopila sp.
TGGCTGAACGACCTGATCCGCCACCCGC
The DNA here is from genome assembly GCA_964248015.1 of uncultured Rhodopila sp. Lineage (GTDB taxonomy): Bacteria > Pseudomonadota > Alphaproteobacteria > Acetobacterales > Acetobacteraceae > Rhodopila. The sequence goes on from CAXTXZ010000549.1 coordinate 29, forward strand.
GCATCCTGGATGCCGTGGAGGATCTGATCGGCCCTGACATCCTGTGCTGGGTCACGTCGTTCTTCATCAAGGAGCCACGCAATCCGGCCTTTGTTTCCTGGCATCAGGACTCGACATATTGGGGCCTTGACCCGGCGGACGTGGTGACGGCGTGGGTCGCGCTGTCCGACAGCGTTGCGGCCAACGGGGCGATGCGGGTGATGCCCGGCACGCACCTGCTTGAGCAAGCGCCGCACCGGGACACGTTCCGGGCTGACAACCTGCTCAGCCGGGGGCAGGAGATCATGGTCGAGGTCGATGACAGGAAGGCGGCGATGCTGGAACTGCAAGCGGGGGAAATGTCGCTGCACCATGTCCGGCTGATCCACGGCTCAGACCCCAACCCGTCTGATCTGCGGCGCATCGGATTCGCCATCCGTTACATCCCGACATACGTGCGGCAGGCCACGGGGGTGCGTGACAGCGCGACATTGGTGCGTGGCGTTGACTCCTATCGGCATTTCGCGCCGGAGGAACGTCCCGATGCGGAAATGTCGTCGCGCGCGGTGGCGCATCATGCGGCGGTGACAGGCGCGCATGCGGCCATCCTGATGCGGGATACCGGCAAGGATATGCGGGCCTGACGGTTATGCGCTAAAGAAAATTGAAGAAGTGACGGGAAACGAGACGATGGGCAAGCGTATCGCTGTGGTTGGAGCAGGTGCGGTCGGCGGCTATGCAGGCGCCCATATGGCGGCGGCCGGCCATGACGTGACGCTGATCGACCCGTGGCCCGAGCATGTCGAACAGATGAAGGCGCATGGCCTGGAAATCTTCGGCATGACGCCCGAGGAACGCATGACTGTGAAGGCCAACGCCATGCACCTGACGGAGGCGCAGGCACTGGCCAAGCAGAAGCCCATCGACATCGCCTTCATTGCGGTCAAGTCGTACGACACGGTCTGGGCGGCGACGTTGATCCGCCAATACCTGTCAGCCTCGGGCTGCGTGGTCTCGATGCAGAATTGCATCAACGAGGAACGTGTCGCCCAGGTGGTCGGCTGGGGGCGGACACTGGGATGCATCGTCACCGGCGGCGTCGGGGTTGACCTGTACCAGCCGGGGCATATCCGGCGAGGTTACGCAAAGCGGTCCGACATCACCTCCTTTTACATAGGTGAACCCAGTGGCAGGATCACCAGGCGGTCGCAGGAGATCGCTGAGATCATGGCGAGCGTCGACGCCGCCAAGGCAACGGATAACTTGTGGGGCGAGCGCTGGACCAAGCTATGCGTGAACGGGATGCGCAACGGGGTATCGGCTGCCACGGGCATGGGCGGCAATGCACGCGACCATCATGCGGCGGTGCGGCGGGTTTGCATTCAGTTGGGGGGTGAAGCCGTTCGGGTCGGGCAAAAGCTGGGTTACAAGCTGGGACGCGTCGGCGCGCTGCCGTTCGAAATGCTGGCGAGGGCGATGGAGGGCGATGCCGCGTCCTATAGTGAGATCGAGCGGCTGATGACCGAGGGTGGCGCGGGGCAGGCGGAGCGAAGCGATTATCAGCGGCCTTCCATGGCGCAGGATATGGAGAAAGGCAGGCGGACTGAGATCGAATTCATGAACGGGTTCATTTCAAGCGAGGGCGCCAGGGTCGGGATAGCCGCGCCGACGCATGAGATGCTGACGCGGCAGGTGCTGCGGGTGGAACGTGGGGAGCTTGCGCCTCGGCCAGAAAATGTGCTGGTCAACAGCTAGGGAACACCACTGGGGCGCGTGGGGGTAGGGCAACCGCTTCAGTGCCTTGAAGGTAACGGCCTGGGTTGCTGGAGGGCTGCCCGGCTTAAGGACGTTACTGATGGCTAGCCTCCCTATGCCATAGCTCATTGTTTCCTAAGCAGATTCACGCCTCTGGGCCCTTTGGAGATCTGCTATGGAGCTGTGGATTTGACGGGCAACGCGATGCGTTGCCCACAACTCCACAGCCGCAACAACAGCGCCAGGCATGGCCGGCAAGGTTTATCCGATGATGGACCCTGCGGAGCGTTGGCGGCTGAGCCGGATCATGGCATGCCAGGCACTTGGAGGCGCGGGGGCCGTATGCCGCCGACTTGGCGCCTCACGGCCGACGTTGCGCAAGTGGCCGCGCCGCCGTGAAGCCGGGGAAAGGTCGGGCCGCGGGAGAAAAGCCGTCGCCCGCGTCATTCCCCAGCGTTGAAAGCGGACAAGGCTCAGGAGGCACATAGCCTCGACCCGCGGCGCGCGCGACGGCTGCGTCAGGCGGCCACGCAACGAGTTGCCGCGTCCGCATGCGGCACGGCTGTGCCAGGCAACAGTCCACAAGGCTCTGGCGCGGCATGAATTGAACGTGCTGGCGGCGCGCAAGCGGGTCCGCCACAAGCCGAAGCGCCATGGCCGTCCAGTGCCCGGCGATCGGCTGCGGATGGGCACATGCCTGGTCCTCCAAGCTGGCTTGTGCCAACTCGCCGCCGTCAACGACTACGGCCGGTTCCTTGTCGCCGGCTTGGCGCGCCGGCGGCCGCGACTCTGACATTCCTCGGTGAAGTGCTGGAAGAGACGCCGTTTGCCATTCTACGCGCACAGGAGCGGAACAGTTTGGCTCTGGGGCTGTTCCGCTCCACCCTGTCGGCAGCAGATGCGATGGTTCAGGCCGCGACGGTCAGTGCCGCAGGCACGGCAAATCGCGCCTCGGTCTTTTCGTGTAGTTCAGCCAAGGTGACGCCGGGCGCCATGTCCACCAGCGCCAGCCCGTCCTGGCCCTTGGCGGAAACCTCAAACACCGCCAAATCAGTGATGACCAGGTCCACCACGCCTGAGCCGGTCAGCGGCAGGGTGCAGCGCTTCAGCAGTTTGGGTTTGCCGCCGGCGGTGTGCTCCATCAGCACCACGACGCGGCGGACGCCGGCCACGAGGTCCATGGCTCCGCCCATTCCCTTGACCATCTTGCCGGGGATCATCCAGTTCGCCAGGTCGCCGTTCTCGGCGACCTGCAAGGCGCCCAGTATCGAGATGTTAATGTGGCCGCCGCGCACTATGGCGAAGCTCGCCGCGCTGTCGAAGTAGCTTGTTGTTGGCAGTTCCGTGACAGTCTGCTTGCCCGCGTTGATCACGTCGGGGTCTTCCTCGC
>CAXTXZ010000550.1:0-3149 GCA_964248015.1 uncultured Rhodopila sp.
GGCCGGCGGCGCCTTCGCCGAACCCTCCAGGATGTCCCGCATCAAAGCGGGCTGGTGCCCGAGGATACGCCCCCAGAGAAACGCCCGCTTGTTCAGCTTCACCGCCGCGCCGTTCAGTTCAATGGCGCGCAGGATCGCGGCTTCACCAACCGGCACCAGACCACGCTGCCAAGCCATCCCCAGCAGCATCGTGTTCATCGCCTGGGCGTTGCCGAACAACCGCTCGGCCAATTGCACGCCGTGCAGCCAGATCGACCGCTTGCCGTCAGTCACCTTCTCAATCGTGCGCCGGTGCAGGGCGGCGTCCAGGGAGATTGTGGCGTTGCGCTTAAAATCGGCGCTTGCGGCGAGGTCCAAGTTGCCCACAACAGCGGCGGTCTTGGCATTGCGCTCCAGCACGCCGGCCTGGCAACCCACCGCGAGGTCGGCCGCCAGCATCAGGTCGGCGGTGCCCAGCGGGATGCGCACGACATCCAGCGCGGCTTCCTCGGCCGCGATCTGCACATGCGCGACCACCGCCCCGTTCTTCTGTGCCAGTCCGGTGAAATCCAGCGTCTTGACGGCCCGGCCTTCCAGATGGGCCGCCATGGCGAGGATCGCACCCGAGGTCACGATGCCGCCGCCGCCGATGCCGGCGAACAGCCCACGCCAGACGCCCAGCGGGGGAAGCTCCGGGATCGGCAGGCCGAAGGCATACTCACTTTCGCTCAGCCGCCACTTGCTGTCGGCTTCGGGCGCCACCGGCGGTCCGGCCTGGGTGACGAAGCTGGGGCAGAAGCCCTTCAGGCAGGACAGGTCCACGTTGCAGCTTGTCGGGTTGATCCGGCGCTTGCGGCCGAGCTCGGTTTCCACCGGTTCGATTGCGATGCAGCCGGACTGGGTGGAACAGTCGCCGCAATTCTCGCACACAGCTTCGTTGATCACGACGTGCCGGAAGGGCTGTGCCATTGACCCGCGCTTGCGGCGCCGGCGTTTTTCCGTGGCGCAGACCTGGTCGTAGATCAGCACCGACGGACCCTCGAAGTCGCGCAACGACCGCTGCACCGCGTCAAGTTCGTCGCGGGTGTGCCGGGTGACGCCCGGCGGCAGGGCCGAGGCGGGGGGCAGGCGGTCGGCCTCGTCGGCGACCACGGCGATGCGCTTGACGCCCTCGGCCGCGAGTTGCGCGGCGATCAGGGGCACGGTGGGGGCACCCTCGGCCGGCTGGCCGCCGGTCATGGCGACGGCGTCGTTGAACAGCAGCTTGTAGGTGATGCGGGTCTTCGCCGCCACCGCCTGACGGATCGCCAGGCTGCCGGAGTGCTGGTACGTGCCATCGCCCAGGTTGGCGAAGATGTGCTTCGTTTCGGTGAAGGAGGACAGGCCGACAAAGGGGGCGCCCTCGCCGCCCATCTGCGCGAAGGTGCGGGTTTGCGGGCCGTCATCCTGCGCCATGAAGTGGCAGCCGATGCCGGCGCTGGCGAAGCTGCCGTCCGGCAACTTCGTCGATGTCGCATGCGGGCAACCCGCGCAAAACGCCGGCGCTCGGCGCAGCAGGCCATCGGGCCGGCTGACCGCCGACGGCGCGGGCGGCGCGGGCAAATTGAGGCCCGCCTGACCCAGAAAGGTCGCCAAGCCGGCCGAGACGCTTTCCGGCGACAGTTCCATCAGCGGGGACAGCAGGGACTCGCCGCGCGGCGTCGTCTTGCCGCTGATCTCGGGGCGCTGGTCGGCGGGCAGGTGATACAACGCGTCGCGGATCTGGCTTTCGACGAAGCTGCGTTTTTCCTCGATGACCAGAAGCGCGCGCTTGCCCTGGGCGAAGGCTTTCAGCCCCTCGGTTTCCAGCGGCCAGGTCATGCCGACCTTGTAGACCGCCAGCATCGGGTGGTTCTCCAGGCCCATGCGGCGGAGCGCGTGCAGCGTGTCCTCGTGCGCCTTGCCGACGGTGACCAGGCCGATAGGGGCGTCCGGCGTGCCGCTGGTAATTCGGTCGATGCGGTTGGCGCGCGCCCAGGCGAGCACGGCGGGCATGCGTTCCTCCAGCATGCGGCGCTCAAGCTCGGCGCGGTCGGCGGGGAAGTTCAGCGTGTGGTCGAAGTTCAGCCCGTGCGGCGGCAAGGGCATGTCGGGCGTGACGAAGGCGCGGCGCGAGGGGACGATGGCGGTGGCGGCCTGCTCCATGGTTTCCGCCGTGGTCTTCATGGCGACCCAGACGCCGCTGTAACGCGACATGGCCCAGCCGGCGAGGCCGAGGTCCAGCACATCCTGCACCGAGGCGGGGTTGAGCACCGGGATGAAGCAGTTCTGGAAGACGTACTCGGTCTGGTGCGGATAGGTCGAGGAATGCGCGCCGTGGTCGTCGCCGGCGACGGCGAGGACGCCGCCATGCCTGTGCGTGCCGCTCATGTTGGCGCAGTGCAAGGCGTCGCCGCTGCGGTCCACGCCCGGACCCTTGCCGTACCACATGCCGTAGACGCCGTCGTGTTTCGCGCCGGGGAAGGCGTCGAGTTCCTGCGTGCCGTAGAGCATCGTCGCGGCGAGGTCTTCGTTGATGCCAGGCTCGAAGCGTATGTCGTGCGCGGCCATGAGCTTCTTCTGGACCCAAAGCTCCCGGTCGAGGCCGCCGAGGGGAGAGCCTCGGTAGCCGGAAACCAGGGCGGCGGTGTTCAGGCCGGCGGCGCGGTCGAGGCGGCGCTGTTCCAGCAGCAGGCGCAGCAGGGCCTGGATGCCGGTCAGCAGAACCGGCTGGTCCAGGTCGGCGAAACGCGATTCCAAGGTGATGCCGGGATGTCCGAGGCCAATGTCCATGGGCGTTCGTCCCTCGCTGGTGTGCGTTTACTGAATAGTAGGTATGGCGGCCTGAAAAAGCTTGCCATAGTGGCGGGGGCGCGGCGCTTTTTTTGGCGGATTTCATCAAAATATTGGAAAAGGGCATCGTTGATGGAGCTGGACCGGCTGGACCTGGCGATCCTGGATCATTTGCAGGCCAACGGCCGAGCGACGGCGGCGGAACTGGGGGAGGCGGCGCACCTGTCGCCCTCGCCGTCGCACCGGCGGCAGAAGCTGCTGGAGGAGGCCGGCATCGTGCGGCGTTACGTCGCCCTGCTGGACCAGGAGAAGGTGGGGCTGCCGGTGAACGTGTTCGTCACCGTGAAGCTGGCCAACCA
>CAXTXZ010000551.1:0-3130 GCA_964248015.1 uncultured Rhodopila sp.
GGGCGGGGGTGATCACGGTGGTGCCGCAGGCGATTCAGTTCCTGCACCTGCCGGTGTCCGTCAGCTCGCCGTTGCAGGGGATCATCTTTTCGGTGCTGGTGCTGGTGTTCCTGTTTGTCCGGCCGCAGGGCCTGATGGGCGGGCGGCGCGGCGGCGGCGGGCTGGATGCCTGGAGCGGACGGCGGCGACGCATTCCCGCATGAGCGCGGTGCTGGACATCGCCGGCCTGCGCAAAAGCTTTGGCGGCATTGTCGTGGCCGACGGCATCACGCTGGCCCTGCGGCCGGGGGAGGTCGTCGGGCTGATCGGACCGAACGGCGCGGGCAAGACGTCGCTGTTCAACCTGATCACCGGCGTGATCCGGCCCGATGCCGGGTCGATCGCCATGGAGGGCACGCGGATCGACGGCCTGAAACTGTCCGAGCGCGCAAAGCTCGGCATTGCCCGCACCTGGCAGCATGCTCGGCCTTTCCGGTCCTTGACCGTGCTGGACAACCTGTTGCTGGGCGCGCGGGCATACCCCGGCGATTCGTTGTTGCGCAGCCTGCTGCAACGCGGCATCGCCCGTCGCATGGAAGCCGAGGCGGAACAACGCGCGATGGCGCTGCTGGAGCGGGTGCGGCTGGCGCACAAGGCGCACGACCTGGCGGCGGAGCTGTCTTATGGACAGCAGAAGCTGCTGGGCATCGCCCGCGCGCTGATGAGCGAAGGCGTCTGCCTGCTGCTGGACGAACCGATGGCGGCGGTGGAGGGACGCACCTACGCCATTATGCGCGAGGTCATTGAACAGGAGGCGGCGCGCGGCCAGGCGGTCTGCCTGGTGGAGCACAATGTCGGGTTCATCCGCGAGCTGTGCTCCAGGGGCGTGTTCATGGCGGCCGGCCGGGTGCTGGCGGATGGGCCGGTGGATGAGTTGATGCGCATGAAGGACCTGACGGCGCTGTATTTCGGCGCGGCGGCATGAGGCCTGTTGGAAGCTGGGTGGCATGAGCTTTGAGATTAGCCATGTCAGCGCATCCTACAGCGGCAACGTGGTGATCCATGACGTGTGCCTGGACATCCCGGCGGACCGCTGCGTCGGCGTGTTCGGCCATAATGGCTCCGGCAAGTCGACGTTGCTGAAGTGCATGATCGGGCGGATCGGCTCGATGACGGGGGAGCTGCGGTTTGGCGGGCAGAAGGTGATCCCGGACAAGGTGCATCGCAACGTCATGCTGGGGATCGGCTTCGTGCCGCAGACTCAGAACGTGTTTCCCACCCTGTCGGTGGAGGAATGCCTGCGGATCGCGGCGATGAACCATCCGCCGATGGACACGTCCGTGCTGGGGCTGTTTCCGGCGATCGCCGCGCGGCGGCGGCAGCGCGCGGGGTCGCTGAGCGGCGGGCAGCAGCAGATGCTGGCGGTGGCGATGGCGCTGATGACCCGGCCGAAGGTGGTGCTGCTGGATGAACCGACGGCCGGGCTTGCGCCCAACCTGGCCGAGGACGTGCTGACGAGCCTGGCGGATATCAACCGCCGCACCGGCACCGGCATTGTCATCGTCGAGCAGAACGTCATGACGGCGTTGCGGATGACCGAGCGCGCCATCATCATGCGCGCCGGGCGAGTGGCGTTCGACGGGCCAAGCGCCCGCCTGCATGCGCAGGAAGACCTTTGGAAATTCTTCTGACGGGGGCCGACATGGCTGAGCAACCGATACCGTGCATTGATCTGACGCCGTCGTTTTTTCCGGAGGGGCGGGCGGCGGTTGCCGCGGCGATCCGGCGGGCCTGCGAGACGATCGGGTTCTTCACCATTGTCGGGCATGGCGTGCCGGACAGCGTGGTGGCGAACCTGCGGTCGGAGGCGCGCGCTTTCTTTGCCTTGCCTGATGCGGTGAAGCAGGCGGCGCCGCAGCCGCTGAGCCGCGTCAGCCGTGGCTACATGCCGCCCAAGCAGCGGGCGCTTGGCTACTCGCTGGGGGCGCGGACGCCGCCAGACTGGCAGGAGGGGTTCGGGATTGGCCCGCTCGATCCGGCGCCAGCGCATCTGGCGGGCACGCCGGCGGCGGATTTCTTTTTCGCACCCAACGTGTGGCCGGCGGACAGGCTGGCGTTCCGCCTGGCGTTCGAGACGTATTTCCGCGCCATGGACGCGCTGTCGGTGCATGTGCTGCGGTTGTTCGCGGTGGCGCTGGGGCTTGAGTGGGAGTTTTTTGACGACAAGGTGGATCACGGCGCGAGCGTGCTGCGGGCGATCTGGTACCCGCCGCAGCCCGATGCGCCGGAGCCTGGGCAGTTGCGGGCCGGCGAGCACTCGGATTACGGCACGCTGACGATCCTGAAGGGCGAGGACGTGCCGGGCGGGTTGCAGGTGCGGCTGCGCGACGGCGGTTGGGTTGACGTGCATCCGCATCCGGATTCGTTTGTCTGCAACATCGGCGACTTGATGATGCGGTGGACGAACGACGAATGGCTGTCCAACGTGCATCGGGTGGCCAATCCGCCGCGCGAGGCGGCGTCGGTTGGGCGGCTGAGCATCCCGTTTTTCCACAATCCCAACGCGGATGCGCTGATCGCCTGCATCTCCGGGTTTTACGGGGCGAACAAGGCGGCGAAGCATCCGCCAATCGTGTTCGGCGATTATTACCTGTCGAAGCATAACCGGGCGGCGCAGATGACGGTGACGCCGGTGCTGGACGTGGTGGTGAACTGAGGCCTGTCGGCGCCTATAACCCCTTTGGGTGCGTCAGGAATTCCTCGATCACGTGCGGGGGCGCTTTTACGTAGTCCGAGACGCGGCTGACGCCGAGGCCGGTGAGGCGACGCAGCTTCACCGCTGTCTCGGCGGCCTTGACCACGATCGGGATGCCGTTGATGACGGGCGCGCCGTCAACCGCGTGGCCGAGAAGGCGGGAAAACAGCAGCATCGGGATGCCGCCGCCGGGGATGAGCACGTCGACGCCCGCCGCCACAAGCGGTCTGGCCTGTTCGGCGAATTTTCGTTCGACTTCCCCCGCCAGTGCGTCGTCCTGGTAGGCGCGGAGGATTTCACCAGGCTCGAATGTCATGGCGTGGACGCCGGTGACGCGGTGCTCCAGGCCGTATTTGCGAACCTGGTGGTGGAACCAGGAGATGTAGCGCGGGTTGA
>CAXTXZ010000552.1:0-3121 GCA_964248015.1 uncultured Rhodopila sp.
CGCCGCGCGCATCCAGCACGGCAACAGCCATCGGCGCGAACGACTTCTCGCGCGAGTGCGCCAGCGCCGCCGTGATGACCGTCTGTGCCTTGGCCAGTGTCAGTTCAGTCATAAGCCTTTTCCTTCATTCAGACGCCAGAGCGACATCAGCCTGACTGGAACAGTCTGGCTGATAAAGTTGCTCGCCAAACAATGGTCTATGCCGCCGGCTCCGGAACCGGCACGTCATAGGCGTTCAGCGTGACGGAAACCATGCAGTAAAGGCCAACAAGCTGCGCCAGTTCGGCTGCGCCGCGCATCCCGAACGTTGTCACGGCGGAGCGGTACGTCAGCTCCGGCAGCACGCCGCCGCCAACCAGCGCCGAGGCGACATCGTAGGCGATGCCCTCTTCCCGGGTCAGGTCGGTGGGCCGTTGCCCGGCGACGATTGTCGCCAGCTTCTCGTCGCTCAGTCCGCGCTTCTCGGCCACGATGACGTGAGCGTAAAGCTCGTAGGCGGAATGGAAATGCGCGCCGGTCACCAGGATGGCGACCTCCCGCACCGCTGGCGGCAGCGACGGGTTGGTTGACAGCGCCTTGGCCAGTTCCCACGCCGGCTTGCCGAAGCGCGGCTCATGCAGCCACGGATTCCAGGGGCCCATCAGCGCGCCGTCGGCGCGAATCGCGGCAAAGCCCTTGAAGTTCCGCTCGATGCCGGCGCGCATGTCGGCATGAAGCGCGCGCTGTTCGGCGTCAAGCTGGTCCGGCGGCAACAAAGGGAGGCGCATGGCAGTGGCCTTTCAACGGCTGATGCGGATGTCACCGGGATAACTCAGGCGACCGGACGCGGTTCGCCGCGCACCGTGATGAGGCACGCGGGAGAACCATGGAGCCTGCGGCGCGTTGACAAGCCGGATGAAACCGGAGGCCGCCCAAGTGAACAAGATAACCGCCGCTGTTGTGAGCATTGGCTCGGTCGTGGGCGCGGGCCTTGTCGGAGCGCAGTTTGGGCCGCAGCGGCCGCGCGAGGCCATTTGGTACGCGTCCCTGCGCAAGCCGTCCTACACGCCGCCGGGCCGCGCCATTGGCCTGACATGGGGCGTGCTGGAGACGCTGCTCTGCGTCGCCGGCTACCGTCTCCTGACAAAATCGCCGAGCGGCGAGCGCGGCGCGGCGTTGACAGGTTGGTATGCGACGCTTGCGGGTCTGGCAGGTTTTCCCGCCACCTTCTTCGGCGCGAAAAAGCTGGGGCCGAGCGCGGCCGTCGCAACCGGAATGATGGCGTCGACGTCGGTGACGGCGCTGGCCGCGGCGCGGACCGACAAGGCCGCGGCCTTGTCCATGACGCCCCTGGTCTTTTGGACCGTGTTCGCGACGCTGCTGAGCGAAGAAGTCTGGCGGCGGAATTGACGCCGTTGTATCCTTGTCCGGCCGGGCTTTTTTCAAGCGGCGGGAACCTGGGTTCAGCCAGGATGTTGAGGACGCCATGACCTCGCCCGACGACATTCCCCAGGATACGCCGCCCTCAGGGACGGAGCCCGCCAACGCGCCGGCCAGGCCGGTCCGTTCCGTGGGGCCGGAAAGCGAGGCGCGCGGCGGCTCCGAAGCGCCTGAGAAGGCTCTGGGCGAAACGGCGGGCCATCTGTCTCCCGCGGCTGGCGTCACGTCCGGGCATGATGGGGACCTGCCATTCGAGCCTCCGGCTTCGCCACCCGACGGCATGCCGGGCAGCCGAGCCGCTCTGCCGCCTGGCAGCCTGCCCAAGCCTTACCTGGGACCGCAAGGCGATGAGAACCGGAACCCGCCCGCCAATGCGCCCGTCGCGCCCAATCCCAACGAGACAGTGGAAACACGCGGTGGAAATAGGCGGCCCTGATGCCTGGTCACGGGTGATCCTTTCAGGGTTTGTCGTGCTTGCCCCGCCGTCTTCGTGCTAGAAAAGGGTTAGTATAACAGCCCGGTGCGCGCTTCGCCATGACAAGCCGCTATGTCGTACACTCAAGCCGTATCGCCTACGAGAATCGCTGGACCCGCATTCGGGAAGACCAGATCCGACGCATGGACGGCTCCGATGGCTTATACGGCGTGGTGGAGCGTGCTGACTTCGTCGTCGTCGTGCCCTGGCAGGACGGGCGGCTGACCCTGGTCGAGCAGTACCGCTACCCGGTTGACATGCGGCTGTGGGAGTTCCCGATGGGCATGTGGGAGCAGGCGCCAGGCACGGATCCCCTGAAGCTGGCGATGGCCGAGCTGCGGGAGGAAACCGGGCTGACCGCTGGCGCCTTGCTTCAGGCTGGCGAGGTTTTCCAAGGCCCTGGCTACTGCACCCAGCGGGGACACATCTTCCTGGCGACGGATCTGACGCAGGGCGAGCCGGCACGGGAAAGCAGCGAGCACGACATGGTCTGCCGTGACTTCCCGCTGGAAACCTTCGAGGCCATGGTTCGCGACGGCACGGTGCGGGACGCCACCACCATCGCGGCGTTCGGGCTGCTGCGGACAAAGGGCCTGCTTTAAGCCGCGATCATCCTGACTGGAAGCAGGGCGCGAACCGCCGGTCCCAATGAAGCCAGGCTGGTATCGCCTGACACAGTCAAGGCGACAATGGCCTGCCCACGCCCCGCGTCACCAACATTTTGCCGCACTACAACTGTGCTGACATATTTTGTAGCGACAGAGTCCTTGACCTATCTCTCTATCGTAGCGTTATGCTGCATTGCAGCAATCTGGAGGCGCCGTCATGGCAACTGTTTATCGTGAATCCGTGGCCGAAGGGGGGTTCCAACCCACGCAAGGCTTCGCGCACTGGTTTTCCCGGTTCGCCGCCTCATGGGCCACGCATCGGCGTCGGGCGCGGGAAATGCAGGAACTCGCACGGTTCTCGGACCGGGACCTGTGGGATGTCGGCCTGAGCCGGTCCGACCTGATGGCGATGGAAAAAGGCAGCTACCGGCGCGACTGAGAACAGCTATCAAAAGGCAGCCTTGGACGGAATATGGCCCTCAGTGATGCCGGCAGCTAAAGGAGTGGCATGATGCGCGCGGACCTGTCGCAGGCTCAAGCCGTTGCGTGGGAGCGGCTGGCCAACCCTGGCGCCTGGTGGACCGGAGCAGCGCGTGTCGCCATTGCCGCCGAGTCGCGC
>CAXTXZ010000553.1:0-3116 GCA_964248015.1 uncultured Rhodopila sp.
CTGGACCAGCGAGGATTGCGCGCTGATGATGCAGGCGCTGGCGGGGCACGATCCGCTCGATCCCGGCAGCGCGTCGGTTCCGGCGGTGGATTTCCGGGCGGCGCTGGGCGGCGGCCTGGGCGGCCTGCGGATCGGCGTGCCCCGGCACTTCTTCGAACATGACGTGACCTGCGAGCCGGAGGTGCTGGCGGCGTTCAATGCCGCCATGGAGGTCTTCCGTTCGCTTGGCGCGTCCGTGCGGGACGTTTCCTTGTCTCCGCTTGGGCTGTTCACCGACATCAATGGCCTTATCACGGCGGCGGAGGCCTTCGCCATCCACCGAGAATGGCTCACGGCGACGCCGGAGCTGTATGGCGAGCGCGGCCGGTTGCGCATCATGCAGGGCGCGTTCCTGTCGGCGGCCGACTACATCAACGCGCAACGGGTCCGCGCGCGGCTGACCGAGGAAGTCGCGGCGGTGATGCGGGATGTCGATCTGCTGATGATGCCGACACGGCAGATGGTTGCGCCGCCGCTGGGTCATTATGATTCCTCCGCCGGGCCGTCGCTGACCCGGCCGTTCAACATGACCGGCTATCCCGCCCTGTCGGTCTGCAACGGTTTTTCGACGGCCGGGCTGCCGATATCCTTGCAGATCGCCGGCAGGCCGTTCGAGGACCACCTTGTTCTGAAAGCGGGCGACGCCTTTGAAAAGGCCACTGATTTCCGCGGCAAGCGGCCAAGCCTCCAGGCCGCCGACAGGAGACCACAATGACCGACAACAGTTTCGAGGCGCGGGTCAAGGCGGCTGGCCTCAATCCCAAGGCTGACGACATGCCGAAGCTGGAAGCGCTGGTGCGCGACCTGGATCGCGCCGCTGCCCTGGTGCGGGGGGCGCACGCCTACTCGCTGGAGCCGCTCAGCGCGTTCCGGCTGAAGCCGGCCCAGGGTTAGGCAAGCCACCGGCGAGGATCGCCTTGCAGGCGGCGGGCGCCGGCGGCGGATTGCCGGGCGCGCTGGGCCTGGCCGGCGCGTCCAGTTGGTCGAACCACCATTGCAAGGTGGCGTCGCAGCCGTCTCCCGCCGGCGGGGGCGCTGCCTGGACGCATTCGGGCTGTCCAATCGGGCAGCGGAAGCGGATATGCATGTGGGCGGCGTGCCCGTACCAGGGGCGGATCAGCCTGAGCCAGGCGCGGTCGCCAGCGTTCTCGCGGCAAAGCTGCTGCTTGATGGCGGGGTTGACGAGGACACGGTCCACGTCGGGCAGGCCCGCCGCCATGTGGAGCAAGGTGATGACGCGCGTGCTCCAGACGGTTGGTTCGATGCCGCGCCCGTCCGGCCGGACCAGGCTGGCCAGTTCCACCGTGTCGCGCTGGGAGGCCGGCAACAGGCCGCGCGGGCGCATGTCCAGGCCGACATCGGCATCCAGGCCGATCTGGTGGCTGACATGCCCGCCGGGAAGCGGGCCGCCCCGAGGGCGGGAGATGTCCTCGATCAGCAAGGGCGGCAGGTTGGCGGCGGAAGCCTCGCGGCCGAGCAGTTCAAGTTGCTCGATGGTTGTTGGCGCGCCGTAGAACGCGCTGCGGTCCAGGTGGATGGTCTGGAAGCCCCTGCCCTCGCTTGGCAGGCTGACCGCGCCGGCTAGGCAGCCGCCGGTTGCGGGGCCACCGATGACGCGCAGCCGCTCGGGCGTGGGCGTGAACGTGCCCTGGGCCGCGGCGGCGAAGCCGAGGGTCAGGCCAAGCAGGGCGGGAAACAGGCGAAAAATCCAGAAAAACGCACCAGCCTTAATATTACGACAAATCTGCATCGTCCTATACACGTTCGTAAATTCCGGCCAACTCTCCTACTACGGCTCATCAACGCCTTACCTCGGCGTTAAACGGTTGGTAATCGGTTCAACGCCACGAGAGCCGGAACACCCTCATCCAGTTGTCGAAAGCAATTTTCCTGAGCGTGTCCTCATTGAACCCATGCTCGCGCAAGGAATGCATGAGGTTAGGAAAGCAGCTCGCGTTCCTTACAGGCCGGGGCATGACCGCGCCATCGAAATCTGATCCCAAACCAACATGATCCTCGCCTAACCGATCCACCAAATAGATGAGGTGTTGGACAACCGTGTCGATGGTGGTGTTTTCGTCGAGGTTTGCGTCCGGCCGCACGTCGCACACGCTGAAATTAAAGCCTACGATGCCCCCCGATTCTCGGATTGCGTCAAGCTGTCCATCCGTGAGGTTGCGGGTCGAGCGGCACACGACATGGGCGCAGGCATGGGTAGCAACGAGTGGAGCGGTGCTGGTTGACGCGATGTCCCAGAAGCCGCGCTCATTGATATGCGAAACATCGACCATGATCCCGAGGCGGTTGCAGGCTCTAACAAGTTCCCTGCCCCTATCGGTCAGGCCGGGACCGATATCTGGTGATCGTGGATAGGCGAATGGCACACCGTGTCCGAAGATATTTGGTCGGCTCCAGACGGGACCAAGCGAGCGTAGGCCGACCGAATGGAAATCTTCCAGTCCATTCAGATCAGGACCGATCGCTTCAGCGCCCTCCATGTGTAGCACCATTGTAAAGACGCCGTCTCGTCTTCCCGCCTCGATGCCGTCCACGCTCGTTTCCCAGCGAATCTTTCCGGCGGCCCGCTTAACAACGCGGTTCAGGGCGTCGAACTGCGCGTCAATCCTGTTCCGCGCATAGGCGGGATCGAGCGGGTCAGCCAAGCGAACTTCGTAGCCGCCCGCGGTTTTGGTAAAGTCCCCTTCGGGCGGGCGCTCCGGCTTCGCGAACATGGCGAACAGGCCACCTACCATACCGCCTTCCTCTGCGCGCGGCAGATCAAGGTGACCGCTATCCGAGCGGGCAAGAAAATCCCGCCCGCCTTCCCGATACTCAAGGATGTGCTGGACCGCGTCATTGTGACCGTCGAAGATCGCGACCTTGTCGATTTCCGGCATGGGCAATTTCACAGCTTGTGATTGACGCAGGCTAGGATACCCGGTCCGGAGCTTGCTACCAAGGTTAGGCTCATTCGGCTGCGAATCAGCCTATTCGAAATCCCTGAGCCACTATTGCAAATCTTAAAACCTGCGCTCGAAGATGGTGATGACGTCACCCGGCTGGACGAAGCTTTGCCG
>CAXTXZ010000554.1:0-3114 GCA_964248015.1 uncultured Rhodopila sp.
CGCGCCAGGTTGTAGGCGGCGCCCAGGTGCGGAAGGATGTCCGCGTCGAACCCTGATCCCACGCGCGCCGACGCTTCCTTCCGAGCGGCCCCATGTTTTCGCGGCCTTGTTCCTCCGTCAGCGCGCACGAAGCTGCGCTGGCACAGTGGCGAATTGCGTGAGCACGACGCTCGCCCCACTGTCAGCTAATCCAGGGAGGAATAACTCTGTCGGCGAGCAAAGCTCCGGTGACGGCGAGCGCCCGCATCAGGTCGTCAAGTACTGGCTGGCGGCAAAAGCGTCGCGCTGCGACCTGGCTGGGGGAAAGGCACGATCATGCCTGGTCCAGACACGAGGGCGTCCGCCAGGGCGGCGGTGATCGGCTGGTCGGTCATTTGTTCAATGTAGTAAAACTGGCCGGCGGGATTGGCTTCCAGGAAGACATACGCGCCGTCGGCGGTCAGCCGCATGTCGATAGCCGCATAGCACAGGCCGAGCTTCCTGACGAAGCTCCGCAGGCGCTCGCATAGATCCAGCGGCAGCTCGTGCGCCGCGTGGCGCAGGGACGGGTTGAAGCGGACGTCGATTGGGTAATCCGCGGCGCGCAAATCGACGCCAGCCGCAAACAGCCTGTCGCCGATGACGGTGATGCGCAACTCGGCGACGGCTTCGATATGTTCCTGGAAGATCACGGGCGCATGGGCGATGGTGGCGGCGCGCGACATTGCCGCCTCGTCCAGCAGGCGCGTTTCACGCCAATGCTCCGGCAAAGCGACAAACTGCTTGTAGATGACACGACGGCCGCAATCCTCCCAGAAGGCGCTGGCGGCCTCGGGATCGTTCGTCATCAACGTCTTCGGTATCGTCAGCCCGCATTGTTGCGCCAGGTGAAGCTGCCATGGCTTATGGCTGGCGCAGGCGTCCCGGTCGGGCCGGTTGATCCACAGCGCATCCAGGCACTGATAGGCCCCGGCGAGCGCCGTGGACGCTTCCGAACGGATAAAGCGGGCGACCCCGGCGTCAGTCACGCAGGCGGGCGTTCCGAACGGCTGGGGCCGGCGCCACCACACGGCATCGACCTCCTCCAGCGGCAAGGCGGCTGAACCATGCCGCGAAAGCGCCAGGCGCTTTGTCCCGCCCCCGAAGGCCATGCTGATCGAGGCTTCCGTGGGGAAGCAACCGTGGTCCACCAGTTCGGCGCGCACGCCGCGCCGCCGCGAAAGCTCGCGCAGGACGGGCACGACATGCCCATCCTGCCGGGAGGAAATCACAAGAACGATCATGGCTGGCTCCCCACGACGAGCAACTTCAGTAATCGAGATGCAGGCCGTGTGGAGTTGGATAGGTTCCGTCCTCCGATGGCCTCTTGAAGTCGCTGACCGGCCGCTTCGCCGCCATCCCTGGCGGCTCGGCTGCCTGCATTGCCTCCAAGGTCCGAGGATCGACCTGATGCCCGCCGCCGAGGACAAACGGCATGGCGGCGAGAGCCGCCGCCGATTGCGCGATCCCGAGCGCGTTGGCGGCCTCGGCTGATACGCCGGATGGGTCGAGCTTGACCTCCACGAGCTGTTGCCCGAAAGCGCCTAACATCTCCCTGTGGCGCTTCTCGATGGCAACTGGCAGCGTCTCGGCTATGCCGTTTGAAAGCGTCAACACGAAGTGATCGTCATCCTCGGCGCGCGACAGGTTGCCGAGCGCGACCACCAGGCCTGCTCCGGCCGCGGGAGCCTGCCTGACCAGTTGCATGAAATCATCTTGCGGCGATTGCATTGTTTCACTCCGTGCTTTGGCAACGGCGTTGCTTATATCTCGGCAACAGGACCGGGCGGTGTGATGCCCGTCACATCCACTGCATTCGATGCCACGCGCGCGAGTGAAAACGCCATCGAAACAGGCATGGCGCGCTGGATTGGAAATTCTTGAGAATGATCTTCCCTGGTATGTTGCAAATAAAAACCATCCGACGGCGGCAAGGACGTAATCGGCGGCCTTTCCACTTGAACGCCTTGGGATGAGCGGACAGCGTGTCCGATGCAGCTCGAAGCTGCCCATGCCCTTTGAACGGCAGGCTTTGCCGTCCCAATCAAGGCGCCCATGACAGTCCGCCGGTTAGCCGCGCTGCCAGCCGTCCTCCACGGCATAAGGCCAAGCGCGGCGCTTTGACACGGTCGGTTTATGACGCTGCGTCGGCTGCTGCGCGGCGAGCGGCGCATCCACCACGTGGATTATGCTGGCCTTGATGTCCTGCGCATAAAGGCACGCAATCCCGCGGATCTATACGCCAGGACAGCACATTGCTAAAACAGGGCAACGTCTTTGAAACCAATGGCAAGCTGTTGCCCACCTGGTGGCAATGACGACGCCCGCTGATTACGGCCGCGCCGCGAACCCTCTTTCTGATTGATTAGCCATGGACGAATTACTGCAATTCGATTGGCTTGAAAAACCCTTGGCGCGTCGCCTCGCGGCGATCGCTTTCCTGGATGTGGTCGGCTATTCGCGGCTGATGGGCATGGACGACGAGGCGACAATACGCGCGTGGTCCACGACGTTGCGCGGCATCATTGTGCCGCAGGTCACGATCTGGCGCGGCCGGGTTATCGATCGGGCCGGGGATGGGTTGTTTATCGAATTCCAAAGCGCGCTTGATGCGTTTCGCTGGGCCGTGGAAGTGCAAGAGGCTTTGGCGCCTCCTCGGCATGCCGCGATTCAGGTCAGGATTGCGCTGCACCTTGGCGACGTGATCGACGGTCCCGAGGGCGAAGTGCAGGGCGACGGCGTCAACACGGCCGCTCGGTTGCAGGCCCATGCTAAACCAGGCGGCATAGTCGTGACCCAGGCAGTGGCGGACGCCGTGCGTGGGCACACCAATGCAGCCTTCCTTAACCTTGGCAGGCTGCGCCTGAAGAATATCGTTTGTCCTGTGCGTGCCTTCCAGGTCCGTGTCACGGCCAGGCCTGTTGCACGGGTTTGGGGATGGCAGGCCGCAGGCTGGTACACGATGGCGGCGGCAGGATTCGGCATCCTTTTGTTGCTGACGGCGCCAGTGTTGCACCGCCTCAGCATGCCCATGGCCAACGCCTTGATTGCAGCCATCAGCCCGGCGACACCGCACGAGGAGGCACAGCGGCTGCT
>CAXTXZ010000555.1:0-3110 GCA_964248015.1 uncultured Rhodopila sp.
GCGGTTGTTGGTGGCCTTGAAGACGCCGCCGAGAAGGACCGGGACATAGCGGAAGGTGGCGCGGGTGCGGGCTTCGATGGCGGGGATGACGCGGTGCGCCAGATAGGCGTTCGGGCTGCCGAAGTCGAAATGGAATTCCACTTGCATGGCGTTTGCCTCACCAAGTTTCGCTGTTGGGCCGCAGATCGAGTTCGTGGGTCCAAGCATCGCGTGGCTGCTGGTGCAGTTGCCAGTAGGTCTCGGCGATCGAGGCGGGGTTCATCAGCGCCCGGTCGGCCAACGTGCCGCCCCTGGCGACGATGCGCTGGCGGACCCATTCGGTGTCAACGCCGGAATCGATGACCAGATGCGCGACGTGGATGTTCCTGGGGCCAAGTTCCCGCGCCATGCTTTGGGCCACGGCGCGCAGACCGAACTTGGCGGCGGCGAAGGCCGTGTAGCCGTTGCCGCCGCGCACGCTGGCGGTGGCGCCGGTGAAGAAGATCGAGCCTTGGCCTCGCGGCAGCATCAGGCGGGCGGCTTCGCGGCCGGTGAGGAAGCCGGCGTGGCAGGCGAGTTCCCAGACCTTGCGAAAGACGCGCTCGGTGGTGTCGAGCAAGGGGAAGTTGACGTTGCCGCCGACGTTGAACAGGACGGCTTCAAGCGGCGCGGCTGCGTCGGCCTGGCGGAGGAAATCGGTGATGGCGTCCTCCTGCCGGGCATCGACCGCAAGGCCGGTGCAGGCGCCGCCAGCCTGCTGTATTTCCGAAACCAACGGGGTCAGCTTGTCGCCGTTTCGACGGCCAGCGAAAACATGGTAGCCTTCACGGGCAAAGCGCTGAGCGATGGCGCTGCCGATATAGTCGCCGGCGCCGACAACGGCGACGGACGCATGATGTTTGGACATTGACGTTTCTCCGCCAGCAACCGACTATCATTATAGTACTTGTTTGTCGATGGCGGGTGGAATGCAGCGCAAGAGTTTCTCCAGCATGCAATGTCCGATCGCGCGTGGCCTGGACCATGTCGGCGAATGGTGGAGCATGCTGATCCTGCGCGACGCCTTCCGCGGCGTAACTCGGTTCGATGGGTTCAGCGACAGCCTGGGCATCGCGCCGAACATGCTGGCGCGGCGGCTGGCCGCCCTGGTGGAAGCCGGTTTGCTGGAGCGCCGCCGTTACACCGAACGACCGCCGCGCGACGAGTATGTGCTAACCGAGCGTGGAATCGACTTCAGGCCGGTGCTGCTGGCGCTGCTGGCGTTTGGCAACAAGCATTTCCCGCCCGACCAAGGAGAGGTTCATATTGTCAACACGGCCACGGGCGATCGGGTGGACCCGGTGCTGGTGGACCTGGCGACAGGGCAACGGATTGATGGGCCAGGGTATCGTGTGGTCTCAATTCCGCTGACGGCGTCCGTCGCATGAGCCACGGGCGCGGCTTTGCCCGGAGAGATCCAAGGCAAACTGCCGTCGCGGCGCGCGAGCTGCGCGACGGGTCCCTTCTATCAGCCTGATTCGCACCGCCGCGGTGATCGGCGGAGGGCCTGCCGGCTTGATGGCCGCCGAGGTTCTGGCGACGGCTGGCGTGCAGGTCACCGTCTACGACCGGATGCCCTCGGTTGGCCGCAAGCTGCTGATGGCGGGGCGCGGCGGGCTCAACCTGACGCACGCCGAGCCTTTGCCTGTGTTCTTGTCGCGTTATGGCGAGGCACAGGGGTGGCTGGAATCGGGAATCGGCGCATTCCCGCCCAAAGCCTTG
This sequence comes from uncultured Rhodopila sp., assembly GCA_964248015.1. Taxonomy (GTDB): domain Bacteria; phylum Pseudomonadota; class Alphaproteobacteria; order Acetobacterales; family Acetobacteraceae; genus Rhodopila. The sequence continues at coordinate 1,741 of CAXTXZ010000555.1, forward strand.
ATTGGTTGGTGCAATGCCCTGGCCCAGCCGACCTTCACAGGGTCCAGCGCCCGTGTCTTCCCCGTCGCCATGAAGGCGTCTCCCCTGCTGCGCGCTTGGCTTGACCGGCTGGCGGAGCTAGGGGTTGGCATCCGGGTACGGCACCGCTGGACAGGATGGCGAGACGGCAGGCTGGCCTTCGAGACGCCGGTGGGCTTGGTTCCTGTTGCTCCGACCGTCACCCTGCTGGCTGTTGGCGGCGCGTCCTGGCCTCGGCTGGGGTCGGATGCGCGCTGGGCGCCCTATCTGGCGGATGTCGTGACGGCGTTCCAACCCGCCAATTGCGGCTTCGCGGTGGACTGGTCACTGCACTTCCGCGCGCGTTTCGCCGGCCAGCCGCTGAAGCGCCTGGGCATCCGCTTCGATGCGCAAACCATACGAGGTGAGGCCGTTGTCACGCAATCCGGCATCGAGGGCGGCGCGATCTACGCCCTGTCCGCGCGCCTGCGCGATGCCATCGCGGCGAACGGCGTCGCGACGGTCGCGCTGGACCTGCGCCCGGACCTGGACCGTGCCACGCTGGCCGATCGGTTGGGCGAACCTCGACGCGGCCAGTCGCTGGCGAACACGCTGCGCAAGCAAGCCGGGCTGTCGCCGCAGGCGATCGGACTGGTGCAAGAGGCGCTGCACACCGGCGCGAGTGCTGCTGACCTGGCCGGGTTGATCAAGGCCCTGCCGCTCCGCCTGCTGGCGCCCGCGCCGATCGAAGAGGCAATTTCCTCCGCCGGCGGCGTGCGGCTCGATGCGCTGGACCGGCGGCTGATGCTGATCAATCGTCCCGGCGTTTTCGTGGCGGGCGAGATGCTGGACTGGGAGGCGCCAACAGGCGGTTACCTGCTGCAAGCCTGCTTCAGCACGGGCGTCGCGGCGGCCCATGGCGCTTTGGCATGGATGGGTTGACGCACAACGGGTTGCGCAACCTTCGACGTTCGTTCAAATCAACGGCCTTGAGCACGATCGTTTGAGGTTGGTTCAATCTTGGACGTAATCCACCCTTTGAGATAAACGAGTTTGCAACCGGATAGCAGCAAATTTAGGTTATCTGATTCTAGGGCAAGACCGATGGGAGCCGACATGTCCGCCAGCAGGCCACGCACCCTTTTCGACAAGGTCTGGGACAGCCACGTCGTCGAGCGGCTGCCTGACGGCACCTGCATCCTCTACATCGACCGGCACCTGCTGCACGAGGTCACCAGCCCGCAGGCGTTCGAGGGGCTGCGGCAGGCGGGGCGCAGGCTGCGCCGGCCGGACATGACCATCGCCGTGGCGGACCATAACATCCCGACCACGGGCCGGCGCGACGACATCAAGGAAGAAGACAGCCGCATCCA
>CAXTXZ010000556.1:0-3103 GCA_964248015.1 uncultured Rhodopila sp.
ACCTCCAGCGGGCTGCACACCAGCCCATCCGCCCCGGCCTCCATCGCCAGCCGCCCCAGGCGCAGCGCCTGCTCGGCCGGCGACGCGGCGACCCCCGCCGCTTGCAGGTCAGCCCCATCCAGGCTCGTCAGCACGGTGACGGCCAGGATCATCGGGCGATCCGCGCCCGCGCTGTCCGCCGCCTGACGCGCCGCCTGAACCATCGCCGTCCCGCCCGACGCATGGACGGTCAGCATCCTGGGCTTCAAGGGCAGCACCGCCCTGACCCCGCCCGCCACCGTGTTCGGGATGTCGTGCAGCTTCAGGTCCAGGAAAACCGGCGCGCCCGCCACGCCGCGACACCCCTCGGCGCCATTGGCGAGGAAGAACTCAAGCCCCAGCTTCAGCAGTCCCGCATGCGGCGCGACAGCCTCCGCCCAGCCGCGCGCCTGGTCCGGGTCAGTGGTGTCAAGCGCGACGATCAGGCGCCGCATCACGCCGCGGGGGGCAGCGCCAGGGTTGGCCGAGCCCTCAGTTCCTCGATGCGGGCTTCCAGAAGGCGCACGGTGCGTTCGGCCTGCCGCGCCCTGCGCCGCTGCGCCAGGGCCGAGAACCACACCAGCAGCCCGCCGCAAACAAACGCGATCGCCATGCCGACAAGGATGGCGACCGACAGATGGACCTCAAGGCTGTAATCCGTCGGCCAGAAGCCCAGCCGCACCATCTCCGTGTTCGACAGGGCGAACAGCACGAGCGGTATCGACAGGATGAACACGAAAACCAGGAACAGCATGGCAGGCTCGATTCTTTCCAGCTTGGAGCGACGTCAGCCTGGCCGGAACAGCCTGGCTGACACAGTTGCTCGCCAAAACAATGAACCAGGCCATTGCCGGGATGCACAGTCAGCCCGGCAATGGTCTAGCGCGCGACCATCCCAGATTAGCCCAATCGCACAGGTTTCGCGCCCTCCCGCGCCAAGGAACCAGGGCGTGATAGCGTCAACGTGAGGCTACCCGACGCTGGCCTGCTTCCTGGCCGCGCGAGGGATCTTGCCGGCATTCACCCGCAGGCGAAGCTCCTTGCCCGCCTTGAAGAAAGGCACCGATTTCTCATCCACGGAAACGGACGCGCCGGTGCGGGGGTTGCGTCCCGTCCGCGCGTCCCGGTGCTTGACGGTGAACGCGCCAAACCCGCGCAGTTCGACCCGCTCGCCGCGCGCCAAGGCGAACGTGATCTCGTCGAAAATCGTCGCCACGATCGTTTCGATGTCCTGCGCCCGCAGATGCGGGTTGGCGGTGGTCAGCTCGGCGATCAGTTCCGATTTGGTCAAAAACCGTCCCCCCGGGGATCACATGGCGGAACGATGCCAGACGGCCCAAGCGCCGTCAAGACTAACGCTTTGTGTTATCAGCATTTTCCAGAGGCCCTGTAGCATATCCGCCCACTCCCCCCGCAGCGCCCGGCTGGCATAGCCGCCGCGCGGCAGGTCCTCGACCGGCAGGCTGGCGGGCACGCCCTTGTCCGAGGCAAGCCACTCCCGCGCCTCCCGCTCGCCGCCGATCGCGTCAACCAGGCCAAGCGCCAGCGCCTGGCGCCCGGTGTAGGCCCGCCCGTCGCCCAGGGCGCGGACCTTGTCGGCCTGCATGTGGCGCCCCGTCACCACCATGTCGACGAACTGCTCATACATGTCGTTGACAAGGCCTTGCAGCACCTCCTTGCCAGCGGGCGACAAGGGCCGCACAAGGCTGGGCTCGTCCTTCAGCGGCCCCGAGCGCACAACCTCGGCGTTGATCCCCAGCTTGCCCAGCAGGCCGGAAACCTCGCCCGTCTCCAGCAGCACGCCCACGGAACCGGTCAGGGTCGAGGACCGCGCGAAGATCCGGTTGGCCGGCACGGCGACCATGTAGCCCGCCGACGCCGCAAGCCCGCCCACCACCGCGACCACCGGCTTTCGCGCCGCGATCCGGGCGAACGCGTCATGCAGCGTCTCCCCGCCGGACACGGTGCCGCCCGGGCTGTCGATCGACACGATCACCGCCTTGACCTGGCTGTCGTCCGCCAGCGCCTCGATGGCGTCGGTCACCTTGCGATCCTCGGTGATCAAGCCGTTCACCGTCACCCGCGCGACATGCGCGTGCGCGCCGACCAGCCCCCCCGCGCCCCGGACGGCGGCCAGTCCCGCGACAACAAGCGCCAGGACCGCCAGCACCCGCCAAAAGACAAGGCGGCGCTTGAGGCGCCGCCTGTCCAGCAGCAGATCGGTTTCCAACGGCACCGCTGAGGCCCGCGCTTATTCCTGCGCCATCTGGTTGCGGCGACGGATCGCCGCGCCCAGGATGTCGCCCAGCGAGGCACCGGAGTCGGACGACCCGAAATCCGCCATCGCCTGCTTCTCCTCCTCGACTTCCTTGCCCTTGATGGTCAGCGTCAGCTTGCGCGACTGGCGATCGACCGCGGTGATCTTGGCATCGACCTTCTCGCCGACGGCGAAGCGGTCGGGGCGCTGGTCCCCCTTGTCGCGCGCCAGCTCGGCCCGGCGTATGAAGCCGGTCAGCACGTCGTTGACCTTGACCTCGATCCCGTTGGCCTGCACCGCGCTGACGACGCAGGTGACGACATCGCCCTTGTTGACGGTGTCCAGCACGCTGCGGGCCGGATCATCGCGCAACTGCTTGATGCCCAGGCTGATGCGCTCTTTCTCCACGTCGACGTCCAGCACCTTGGCCTTGACGGTCTGGCCCTTCTCGTAGCCGGCCATCGCCGCCTCGCCGGCCTCGTCCCACGACAGGTCGGACATGTGGATCATGCCGTCTATGTCGGCGGACAGGCCGATGAACAGGCCGAACTCCGTGATGTTGCGAATCTCGCCCTCGACCTCGGACCCGATCGGGTGGTCGTCGGCGAACTGCTCCCACGGGTTGCGCTGCACCTGCTTGAGGCCCAGCGAGATGCGCCGCTTGGAGCTGTCCACGTCCAGCACCATGACATCGACCTCCTGGCTGGTGGAGACGATCTTGCCAGGATGCACGTTCTTCTTGGTCCACGACATTTCCGAGACGTGGACAAGCCCCTCGACCCCCGGCTCCAGCTCCACGAAGGCGCCGTAGTCGGTGATGTTGGTGAC
>CAXTXZ010000557.1:0-926 GCA_964248015.1 uncultured Rhodopila sp.
GCCGAACGGCGCTGGACATGCTGGACCTGGGCAACCCGGACCTGGACTGGGTTCAACTGTCCCGCGGCATGGGCGTGGACGCCGCCCGCGCGGACACGATGGAGGCGTTCAACAGCCTGTTCGCCCAGGCCAACGCGCAGCCCGGGCCGTTCGTGATCGAGTTGGTGATTTAGTTCTTCTTCTCCTCGGCGTCGCCCTGCGTCAGCGGCGCCTTTGTCGGCGATCCCTTTGCGGCCCCGCCGGCTGGCGTGTGGCTGTAGTCCAGGTAGCCCAGGCGCATGGCGTTGAACGGATTGCCGGCGACGATGGTGGCGCCGACGATGCCGATCAGCAGCGACACGCCGATAGCGATCGCGGTCGGGTTGAACGGAACCTGCTTCGGCTTCGGCGTCATCGTGGGCTTAACGGCCATCATGGCTGCTCCTGGGTTGCGGCGGATGCTATAACCCGCCTCCGTGTCAACGTAAAACTGCTGGACGCGGCGTGACCCTTCCGCTATAGGCCCGCCCTCACTCAGGAACGCGGGAGATCGTGGGCTGCCCCAAGGCGGCCCGGTCACTATGACCGCGGTCCCCATACGATAGGGGTCCCGACATGGCCAAGAAGGTCGTCGGCTACATCAAGCTGCAAATTCCGGCCGGCAAGGCCAACCCATCCCCGCCCGTCGGCCCGGCTCTCGGCCAGCGCGGCCTGAACATCATGGCGTTTTGCAAGGAGTTCAATGCGGTCACGCAGGGCATGGAGCCGGGCATGCCCGTCCCCGTCGTCATCACCGCGTTCGGCGACCGCACCTTCACATTCGTCACCAAGACCCCGCCCAACACCTACTTCCTGAAGAAGGCGGCCGGGATAACCAAGGGCACGACGACGCCGGGCAAGGGCGCCGCGGTGGGGCGCGGGGCGCCCGCCCCACCCACCCCGCACGC
>CAXTXZ010000557.1:936-2088 GCA_964248015.1 uncultured Rhodopila sp.
CGCCAAACACCTACTTCCTGAAGAAAGCCGCCGGGATCACCAGGGGCAGCCCGACCGTGGGGAAGGGCGCTTCGGCCGGACGGGTGACAATGACGCAGTTGCGCGAGATCGCCGAGATCAAGATGAAGGACATGAACGCCAACGAGGTGGACGCCGCCGTCCGCATGCTGGCCGGCAGCGCCCGCTCGATGGGCCTGTCCGTGGTGGAGGGCTGACCCATGGCACACGACAAGCGTTTAAAGGCGGGCTACGAGACGTTTGACCGCGCCAAGTCTTACCCGCTGGCCGACGCGATCAAGCTCGCTAAGGGCAACGCGAGCGCCAAGTTCGATGAGACCATCGAGCTGAGCATGAACCTGGGCATCGACCCGCGCCACGCCGACCAGATGGTGCGCGGCCTGCTGAGCCTGCCGAACGGCACGGGGAAGACGCTGCGCGTTGCGGTGTTCGCCCGCAACGTGAAGGCGCAGGAGGCGCTGGACGCCGGTGCCGACATCGTGGGTGCCGAGGACCTGGCCGAGAAGGTGCAGGGCGGCGAGTTCGCCTTCGACCGCTGCATAGCCACGCCGGATATGATGGCGCTCGTGGGCCGCCTGGGGAAGATCCTCGGACCCCGCGGGCTGATGCCGAACCCGAAGCTTGGCACCGTCACGATGGACGTGCGCGGCGCGGTGACGGCGGCGAAATCCGGCCAGGTGGAGTTCCGCGCCGAGAAGGCCGGCATCGTCCATGCCGGCATTGGCAAGGCCAGCTTCGACGAGGACAAGCTGCTGGGCAACGTCCGCGCCTTCGTGGACGCGATCCAGAAGGCCAAGCCGACCGGCGCGAAGGGGACCTACCTTAAGAAGGCGTCGCTGAGCAGCACGATGGGGCCGGGCATCCGCCTCGACGTGGCGTCGCTGGCTGGCTGATTAGAAATTCGTCCGCTCCTTCGGGGGCGGGTGGCTAGGGGCGGCTTCGGCCGCCTCGAACCTGTCCGAAACCGCACGTCTCCCTTAAGGGGGTTAATGGGCCAAGGCCCGCGTGCGATAGACGGGGAAGCCGAGATGATCCGGGTGCGGCGCAAGCCCCACCCGGCGCCCTGGCGGTTCCGGCTAAAGGTCCCACGGCGCTGTTTCGCGCACGGGGTTCCGGACAGGCGCGGCATGGCTA
>CAXTXZ010000557.1:2098-3096 GCA_964248015.1 uncultured Rhodopila sp.
CCACTAGGAGTACCAGACGTGGACCGTACGGAGAAGCGAGAGTTCGTTTCCGAGCTGGGTCAGGTGTTCGCAGCGACATCCATGGTCGTGGTCACCCAGAACAAGGGGATGACCGTCGCCGAGGTGTCCAACCTGCGCCGCCAGATGCGGGCTTCGGGATCGACCTACAAGGTCGCGAAGAACCGGCTGGCCGTGCTCGCCCTGGAGGGGACCCGGTTCGAGGGCATCAAGCCCATGCTGAAGGGGGTGACCGCGCTCGCGTGGTCCACCGATCCGGTCGGCGTGGCCAAGGCTGCCATCGACTATGCCAAGACCAACGATAAGTTCGTCATCATCGGCGGCGCCCTTGGCACCCAGACGCTCAGTGCGGATGGGATCAAGGCGCTGGCCGACCTGCCGTCGCTCGACACTCTGCGCGCCCGTATCGTGGGAATGATCCAGACCCCCGCAACGCGGATCGCAGGCGTGCTGCAAGCGCCGGCCGGACAGCTTGCCCGGGTCTTCGGGGCCTACGCCAAGAAGGACGACGCGGAAGGTGAGGCAGAGGCGGCCTGACCGCATTTGTCTTGTTTTAGCCGCAAGCCCGGCAACCGTTACGGTACCGGGCTTGCATGGAACCAACCAAGGGTTAAGTAAGGGACTACAGAAATGGCTGATATGGCGAGACTGGTTGAGGAGCTGTCGGCTCTGACGGTGCTTGAGGCGGCGGAGCTGTCCAAGATGCTCGAGGAGAAGTGGGGCGTTTCCGCCGCGGCGCCTGCCGCGGCAGCAGCGCCCGCCGGGCCCGCGGCCCCCGCCGCGGTGGTCGAGGAGCAGACGGAGTTCACGGTCATCCTGGCGAAGGTCGGCGACAAGAAGATCAACGTCATTAAGGAAGTCCGGACCATCACCGGCCTGGGCCTGAAGGAAGCCAAGGACCTGGTCGAGGCCGCGCCGAAGCCTGTCAAGGAAGGCGTGAACAAGGACGAGGCCGAGAAGCTGAAGAAGCAGCTTGAGGC
>CAXTXZ010000558.1:0-3087 GCA_964248015.1 uncultured Rhodopila sp.
GTGTACAGCGTCAGGAACTGCGACAGCAGCAGGCCGCCGATGATGGTGACGCCGAGCGGGAAGCGCAGTTCGGAGCCCGCGCCGCGTTCGAGGACCAGGGGGAGCGCGCCGAGAAGGGCGGCCATGGTTGTCATCATGATGGGGCGGAAGCGCAGCAGGCACGCCTCCCGCATCGCGTCGCGGGGGGACAGGTTGCGGGTGCGTTCGGCCTCGATGGCGAAGTCCACCATCATGATGGCGTTCTTCTTGACGATGCCCATCAGCAGGACGATGCCGACGAGGGCCACCAACGACAGGTCGATGCCGCAGAGCATGAGGGCCAGCAGCGCGCCGATGCCGGCCGAGGGCAGCGTCGAGAGGATGGTGATGGGGTGTATCCAGCTTTCGTAGAGCACGCCCAGGACGATGTAGATGACGATGATCGCGGCCAGGATCAGCCAGGGTTCGGCGGAAAGCGAGGACTGGAACTCGGCGGCGTCGCCGGAATAGCTGCCGGTGATGGTCTCGGGCATGCCGATGTCGCGTTCGGCGCGGGCGACCGCGGCGACGGCGTGGCCGAGGGAGTAGCCGGGGGCGGTGTCGAAGCTGAGGGTGATGGCGGGGAACTGCTCCTGGTGGGCGATGACCAGGGGAGCGGTGACGCGGTCGATGCGGGCGACGGCGGAAAGCGGCACCTGCGCGTCGTTCAGGCCGGGGACGCGCAGCAGGCGCAGGCTGACGGGGTCGGCCTGCCAGACCGGGTCGGCTTCGAGCACCACGCGGTACTGGTTGGCCTGGCCGAAGATGGTGGAGACCTGGCGCTGGCCGAAGGCGTCGTAGAGCGTGTCCTGGATGGCCTGCATCGACACGCCGAGGCGCATGGCGGAGTTTCGGTCCACGGTGATGAAGGTGCGGAAGCCCTGGTCCTGCTGGTCGCTGGCGACGGCGCGCAACTCGGGCAGGCTGGCCAGCTTGTCGCGCAGGCGGGGCGCCCAGGCGGCGAGTTCGTCGGCGTCGGTGTCGATCAGGGTGTACTGGAACTGGGTGCGGCTGACGCGGCTGCCGATCTGGATGTCCTGCACGGGCTGGAAGAAGGCGGTGAGGCCGGGGATGTTGCCGGTCGCGGCCTGCATGCGGGCGATCACCGCCTCCACGGGGTCGCGGGCGCCGGTTGGTTTCAGCGCGACCGTCAGCCGGCCGGTGTTGGGCGTGGTGTTGATCGTGCCCGCGCCGACGAAGGAGACGACGCCGGTGACGGCCGGGTCCTGGCGGATGATATCGGCCATGCGGGTCTGCAACGCGGCCAGCTTGGGGATCGAGGCGCTTTGCGCGGCTTCGGTCACGGCGAGCAGCAGGCCGGTGTCCTGTCGCGGCAGGAAGCCTTTGGGGACAATGGCATACAGGCCGATCGTGCCAGCCAAGGTTAGGAAGCCGACGAGCAGGACGAAGCGCTGGCGGCCCAGGCTCCAGTCCAGGGTGCGGCGGTAGCCGGCGAGCAGGCGATCGAACTCGCGCTCGCTCCAGAGGGCGAGCAGGCCGGGCTTGTCGTTGCGGGCCGGGCGCAGCAGGCGTCCGCACATCATCGGGGTCAGGGTCAGGGAGACGATGGCGGAAACGATGACGGCGACGGCCAGGGTGACCGAGAACTCCTTGAACAGGCGGCCGACGACGCCGGTCATGAACAGCAGCGGGATGAAGACGGCGATCAGGGAGACGGTGAGCGAGACGATGGTGAAGCCGATCTGGGCCGCGCCCCGGAAGGCGGCCTGAAGGGGCGGCACGCCTTTCTCGATGAAGCGGACGACGTTCTCGATCATGACGATGGCGTCATCGACGACGAAGCCGGTGGCGATGGTCAGCGCCATGAGCGAGAGGTTGTCGAGGCCGTAGCCGAGAAGCTGCATGATGCCGAAGGTGCCGATGAGCGACAGCGGCAGGGCGACGGCGGGGATGAAGGTGGCGCGGGCGCTGCGCAGGAAGACGAAGATCACCAGCACGACCAGCACGACGGACATGACCAGGGTGTACTGGACGTCGGCGACCGAGGCGCGGATCGTCTCGGTGCGGTCGGTGACGATCGTCATCCTGACGCCGGAGGGGATGGCGCGGCCAAGTTTGGGCAGGGCGTCCTTGAGGGATTTGACGGTCTGGACGATGTTCGCGCCGGGCTGGCGCTGGATGTCGAGCACGACTGCGGGCGTTCCGTCGTACTGGGCGGCGACGCGGTCGTTCTCGACGCCGCTGATCACGCCGCCGACGGCGGACAGCCGCACCGGCGCGTTGTTGCGCCAGGCGATGACGAGGTTCTGGTAGGCGGCGGCGTCGACCAACTGGTCGTTGGCGCCGAGGGAGAACGCGAGGCGCGGGCCGTCGAAGCCGCCCTTGGCGCCGTTGACGTTGGCGGCGGCGACGGCGGTTCGCACGTCCTCCATGGCCAGGCCGTAGGCGGCGAGGCGGGCGGGATCGACGCGGACGCGGACGGCGGGGCGCAGGCCGCCTTGCACCGTGACGCGGCCGACGCCGTCGATCTCGGCCAGCTTCGGTTGCAGCAGCGTGTCGGCGGCGTCGCTGACGACATCGATCGGCAGGCGGTCGGAGGTCAGCGCCAGGGTCAGGATGGGCGCGTCGGCGGGGTTCACTTTCGAATAGGTGGGCGGGTAGGGCAGATTTGCCGGCAAGGTGCCGGCGGCGGCGTTGATCGCCGCCTGGACGTCCTGGGACGCCGAGTCCATCGACCGGTTCAGGGTGAACTGCAGGGTGATCTGGCTGGTGCCCTCGGCGCTTTGCGAGGTCATCAGCAGCAGGCCGGGGATCTGGCCGAACTGGCGTTCGAGTGACGCGGTGACCAGGGTTTCAATGGTTTCCGGGCTTGCGCCGGGAAGCTGGGTGACGACCTGGATGGTGGGGAAGTCAACCTCCGGCAGGGCCGACACCGGCAGGGCGCGGTAGCCGAGAAGGCCGGCCAGCACGATGGCGATGGCGAGCAGCCAGGTGGCGATGGGACGCGCGATGAAGGGGGCCGAGATGTTCATGGCGCCGCGCCGCGCGGGGGCATTGGCACCCTACCCTGCCCCGCCGTGCCGGCGTGCCTGGGGTCCGGGGGGGGGG
>CAXTXZ010000559.1:0-3070 GCA_964248015.1 uncultured Rhodopila sp.
GGATGGAGCCGCCGCCGGACGGGCACGCACGGCTTCGGCCTCAGCGCCCGAGGTGCCCAGCGCGGTGGCAACTAGCCGCCATGGAAAGGCTGGATCGCCGGAACGCTGACGGCGCCTCATGCCTCCTGAAGTCTTCTCTGCGGCCTCTGCGCCCCGCTCTGCGCCCTCTGCGTCGAAAGCGGCTGTTCGACCGGATGCCGCCCCTGAACAGGCGGCACGGCCTGCGGGACAGCAACCGGAACCGCCTGCCTGAACCTCAAGCCGGTTCAAGCGATTGCCGCGGCCTGTTTGTCCTGGCGCCGGACGCGCTTTACGAGGGACTTCGGGAAGGCACGGATTATGGGGATGTCGTTTGGCGCACGATCCTGGACCATGGCGCCATTATGCGGACCTGGATCACCAAGAGCTTGAGCGCCGCAAGAATTTGGCATGGTCGGGCGCCAGGCCTGCGCGCTGCCGCCGGTGGGCCGGGCTTGCACGGCTGGCGGCGGAGGCCTGCGTGGCCATTTGCCGCAAGAGGGTTGGAACGGAGGGGCGCCGCTGTCCCATGCCGCAAGCAACCTCGTCGAGGCGTGGAAAGCGTCCGCTGCCAGCGCTTCGCCGGCGAACACCCGGCAAGGCCATGACCGCTTGCGATGGGCAGCGGGCTGCGGGTCAAACGGCGCGGGGCGACCATCCCGCGGGCGCCATCTCAAAGCCCTCGAACTCGAATGCCGGGGCGACGACGCAACTGACCAGGCTCCAGGCGCCGAGGCTTCTCGCCTCCTGCCAGGTTCGCGCGGGCACAATCCCCTGTAGCGCTTCGCCGCGAGCCAGGTCAGGCCCGAGCCGCACATCCCGCCGGCCAGCGCCGGCGTTGCCGATGCCAAGCAGCAGGGGCGCGCCGGCCTGCCAAAGCCAGATTTCGGTCACGTCGATCCTATGCCAGTGCGACCGCTCCCCCTCCGCCAGCAGGAACAGAATGCTTGTGCCCGCGCCGCGCTGGCCCGAGGCCGGACGATCACGCCACAGTTCGCGATAATGCCCGCCTTCGGGATGCGGCGACAGGCCGAGCGCCTCGCGCACGGCGTGGGCGGGCTGGGAAACGTTTCGGAGATCGGTCATGTCGCTTTCCTTCCCATGCGCCGCGATCCTTGGACACGAAAGCGTCCGGATTGATCAATCAACGTCCGCTCACGGCTGAACGTGCCGGTTCAGCGGTAACGTTCCTCCGTCCATGGATCGGCGTTGTTGTGATAGCCGCGCGTTTCCCAGAACCCCGGATGGTCGCTGAGGGTGAAGTGGATGCGCCGCAGCCACTTGGCCGATTTCCATAGATACAGCCGGGGCACCATCATCCGCACCGGCCCGCCATGCTCGCGGCTGATCGGCTTGCCTTCCCACTGATGCGCAAGGAACACGTCGGGCTGGTCGAACTGGTCCAGCCGGATGTTGGTGGCGTACCCATCAAAGGCGGTGAAGATGACATGGTTCACCTCGGGCCTCGGCCGCACGATGTCCAGCAGCGCCCGCGCCGGGACACCCTTCCAGTGGTTGTCATGGCGCGACCACTGCGTGACGCAGTGCATGTCCGACACCGCCTGCGACATCGGCAGCGCCATGAATTCGTCCAGCCGCAGGCTCAGCCGGTTCTCCACCGCGCCATCGACGTCCAGCCGGAACTTCTGCTCGGTCACGTTCGGCTGCGCCCCCAGGTCGAGCACCGGCCAATCCCGCACCAGCCGCTGCCCCGGCGGCAGCCTGTCGCGTCGCGGATCGCCCGCCGTCCCGGTCAGCAACCGGCCCTCTCGCGCCCAGTCCTGCTTGCGCTCGATCAGCTTGTCCCGGACCTTGCCGGTCATCTCGACGTCGTCTTCGGCCATGGAACCCCTCTTGCAACATTGACAGCGACGGCCAGCCTGCGCTGGCCGGGCCGTCGGCGCGTCTGGCGGCAGCCAGACTCCCACCAGCCTGAATACAAGGGGTTCCCTCCCCAGTTGCAAGCCGCCGGTGGGAATGTCCCGCGATGGCCCCCATCGGCCTGCAACGGCCAATGCGTGCGTCCGGCCCGTCCGTCATCGTTTGCGCCGCCCGCCTGTCCCGGCGATAGTGCCGCCACGCTTGGGGAAGGCGGTGACAATGGCGCCGAGACGGCAATTCTGTTTGGGACTTGGCGCGAGCTTCGCGGCGGCGGCCATGGCGCCCCGCGCCACTCAGGCATGGGCCAACCCCCGGCCGCGAGAGCTATCCCGCCGCTTCGCGGAGATCGAGGCGGGCTGCTCCGGCCGGCTCGGCGTCGGCATCCTCGACACGCGGTCAGGGCGCACGGCAGGCTACCGGGGAAACGAGCACTTCCCGATGTGCAGCACCCACAAGGCGCTCTGCGCTGCGGCCGTATTGGCGCGGGTCGATCGGGGCGAGGAACGCCTGGACCGGCGTGTGCGCTTCAGCGCCGGGGAGGTTCTGCCCTACTCACCGGGCACGCAGGCGCACGCGGGCAGCGAGGGGATGACGCTCGCCGCGATCTGCGAGGCCGCAGTCACGCTCAGCGACAACACCGCGGCCAACCTGATGCTCGCCGCGATCGGCGGTCCTGCCGGGCTGACTGCCTTTCTTCGCGGGCTTGGCGACGAGGTCACCCGCCTCGACCGCGCCGAGCCGGCTTTGAACGAGGCGCTGCCCGGCGACCCGCGCGACACGACAAGCCCTTTCGCGATGGCCGCGGACCTGAATGGGCTTGTTCTTGGCGAAGCTCTCTCGCCCGCCTCACGCAAGCAGTTGGCGGCTTGGCTGCTTGGCAACAGGACCGGCGACGCGCGCCTGCGCGCCGGCGTCCCGCGGGGTTGGCGCGTCGGCGACAAGACCGGCACGGGCGACCACGGCGCCGCGAACGACGTCGGCGTGTTCTGGCCGCCGGAGCGCGATCCCGTGGTCGTCACGACCTTCATCACAGGCTCGGACGCCGCGCTGGATGCGCGGAACACCGCCATTGCCGACGTCGCGCGGGCGGTCGTGCTGGCCCTGGCAGCCTGAGCGTCCTCGCTCGCGCCAACATGCGCGCGCCTGGCGGTCAATCTGGCAAGGCGGGTTG
>CAXTXZ010000560.1:0-424 GCA_964248015.1 uncultured Rhodopila sp.
CGCAGCACCCAGCCCACGGCCGGGCCGAGCGTGGTGCAGTCGTGCAGCTCGCCTGGCGGAATCACGAACACGGTGACGGGCTCGGTCGGATGCAGCTCGCTCCCGACCCGATGGGGGCTGCCTGCCTGCTCGATCAGGATCACTTCAAAGAAGGTGTGGCCGTGCAGGCCCATGCGGCGCAGCACATGATCCTGGTCAAGACGTTGCAACTCGACGGGCAGCGCGTCCGTGGTTTGCGGCACGAAGGCGTGGATGGGCGGAAGCTTCTTGGCTCCCAACTTTCGTCTTGAGGCAGGCTCAGAGATCACATTAACTCCGGATATCCACCACTGGTTAAAACTCCCCCCGCCGATACGCGTCGTCCAGCCGCTTCCGGTCCGCCTCGGACAAGGCCGGCCAAGGCTCTCCCCGCTTGCGCAACGTG
>CAXTXZ010000560.1:434-3066 GCA_964248015.1 uncultured Rhodopila sp.
GAAGGGTTTCTTCAGGAACCTGATCGTGGCGCCCCCAGCAACGGCGGGGATTCGCGCCACCGGCCGCCGTGGTCGCCAAGGCGTGCGACAGGGAGCCGCCGCTGTCCGGCTGGCGCCGCTGCCGGACGATGGCCGGCGGCTTCCTTGGTGACGGCGTTGCCGTGTCCGTCCGCCGCGTCGCTGTCCGGGCCACCGATCACGGCGGCCTTCGCCGCCCTGGCCTTGATGGCCGCGGCTGGCTGAAGCGTTTCCACGATGAGTGGAAACGCTCCAGTTCATATTTCGCGAGCAATTTCATCAGCCTAAAATCGCTTTGCGATTACAGTCAGGCTGATATTGCTCTAGAACTCCCCCCGCCGGTAGGCCGCGTCCAGCCGCTTCCGGTCGGCCTCGGACAAGGCCGGCCAAGGCTCTCCCCGCTTGCGCAGCGTGCCGGAGAAGTCCGGCTTGCGCTTCTCATTGAACGCCTGCCGCCCTTCCTCCCCGTCGGTTGTCGTCTGGATCAGCAGGGAGTTGATCAGGTTCTGCACATGCCACGCCTGGTCGGTCGGCAGGTCGCCGAACCGCACCACGAACTCCTTCATCATCCGCACCGCGACCGGAGGCAGCGTCACGATGTGGCGAGCCATCGCCTCGGCCCGCGCCAGGAGTGCGGCGTGCGGCACGACCTCGTTGACCAGCCCGACCCGCAGCGCTTCCGCCGCGTCGAACGGCTCGTCTGTCAGCAGTATCTTCATCGCGTCGATGTAGCGTAGCTGCTTCAGCAGCATGCTGGCGCCCGGCCCGTGCCCCAGCCAGCCCTGCGAGATCAGCGAGAACTTGAACCGCGCGTTCTCCGCGCTGGCCAGCCGGATGTCGGTCGAGGTCAGCAGCATGTACATCCCGGCGCCGGCGGCCCAGCCGTTGATCGCCGCGATCACCGGCTTCCAGACGCGCGGGTAATGGTCGCCCATCCGCCCGTCCACGCCGGTCTTCTGCCCGTGCACCGTCCCGGCGAGCGGCCAGAAGATGCGCTGCGTGCGGAGGTACTCGCGTTCCTCGGCCGTCAGGTCGGCGGGGGGCGCCAGGTTGTGCCCGCCGCAGAAGTGCCGGTCGCCCGCCCCGGTCAGGATGGCGCAGCGTATGTCGCGGTCTTCCCACAGGTCGATCCAGGCCTCGGAGATCGCATCCGACGTCGGCTTGTCGAGGATGTTCGCCTTGGCCGGGTTGTTCAGCGTGATGTAGGCAACCCCGTCCTTCTTCTGGTAATCGATCGGCATGAACGGCTCCTTCCGTTGCTGCGCCCTGGATAGCGACATCATCCGACATCCGGCAATGCCGCTGAAATTAGCCTGGCATTAACCCTTGGATGCGAAGGTGCCCAGGCAACCAGTCTGGAGCCACGCATGCTTTTGGCGGATGAAGCCCTGCCGGCCTTGGACGACGCCGTGACGCCGCCGCTGGTGCGCGGCATCGCCGACCTGACGACGTTCGCCTACCACGGGAACGACTATGACAGCGTGATCGAGCGGATCGGCCATGCCGGCGACGAAACCGCGCGGCTGTTTGACACCGCGATCGCCTGCCAGCTTGATTTCCGCAGGGCCGAGGGGCTGAACCTTCAGGACGAGGCGCTCGACCGGGCGCAGGTTTTCCGTGTCCGGAGCCAAGCCTCGGCGCGGGCGTTGCGGCTTCTCGCGCTGGTCGGTCCCGGCGAATTGATGGTGAACACGCCGCTTGATTTCCTGACCAACGACCTCGATGTCCGCCTGGACCTGCTGTATGCGCTGCCCGGCCGCCCGCTGCCCGCCGTCATCCCTGATCACGACGTGGCGTTCTTCGCGCTTGGCGAACCCGACCCCGAGACGCTGCGCCGGTTGCAGGCCCTGTTCGACCACTGGCCGCGCCCGGCGCTGAACAATCCCCGTTTCCTGCCGGCGCTGGAGCGCGACGCGTTGTCCCGCTCGCTTGCCGATGTCGCGTCAATCCGCAGCCCGGCCGCCCTCGCCGTGACGCGGGCCATGCTGGACAGGCACCTGTCTGACGGCCACCCGATCCCCGGCCTGGGCGCCGCCCGCGGCTTGTATCCGTGCCTGATCCGTCCGGCGGCCTCGCATGCCGGATTCGGGCTGGCCCGCGTCCGCGACGAGGCGGAGCTTGCGGAATACTTGCGCTATTCGTTCGAGCGGAATTACTACCTCACGGAGTTCGAGGATTACGCCAGTTCAGACGGATGCTACCGCAAACTGCGCGTGGGCTTCATCGACCGCCAGCCGTTCCTTTGCCACATGGCGGTGTCCCAGCACTGGATGGTGCACTACCTGAACGCGGGCATGACCGAGTCGGTCGATAAACGAAACCAGGAAGCGCGGGCGATGGCCGATTTCGACGCCGGCTTCGCGCGTCGCCACGCCGCCGCTTTTGGCGCCCTGCACCAACGCCTGGGGTTTGACTTCTACTCCATCGACTGCGCCGAAACGCAGGACGGCCGCCTGCTGGTCTTCGAGGCCGATGCCGCGGCGATCATCCACATGATGGACCCGCACGAGATGTTTCCCTACAAGCGGCCGCAGATGCGCAAGGTTTTCGGGGCGTTCGACGCGATGCTGCGGCGGCGGGCGGGCTGGTCCGCGCGTTGATGCCGGAGCGACAG
>CAXTXZ010000561.1:0-3061 GCA_964248015.1 uncultured Rhodopila sp.
GCACATGGCGGATCGCCCGGCTTCCGAGATGCACCCGATGGCAATGGCCGCAGGGCATGAAATGCACAGGCAAGGCGGCGGCGTGCAAATGGCGCATGCCGGCCATAGCGGTGCGCATGCCAACGGCAAGGTCAATTCCGTCGATCCGGCAACCCACAAGATCAACATCAGCCATGGGCCGATCACCGAACTCGGCTGGCCGCCGATGACGATGGATTTCCCGGTCGCCGCGTCGGTCAACCTGAAGGCGATCAAGCCCGGCAGTCAGATAAACTTCATCCTTGGCAAGGGCGAAGACGGCATGCCCGTGGTCCAGTCGATCGAACCGGCCGGGCAGGGGGAATAATCATGACCTCACGCAATCCTCTCCCGCCTTTCCTAAACCGGCCGGTGACGCGCCGCCGCTTCGTTCAAGGCGTGGCGGCGGCCGGCGCTTTGGCCGGATTCGGCGGCCTGCTGCCGCGGCTGGCCTTTGCCGCCGGCCGGGCGCCACTGCTGACCGGCACCCATTTCGACCTGGAGCTTGGGAAAACGCCGGTGAACATCACCGGCAAGCCGGCGATCGCAACCGCCGTCAACGGCCTGGTGCCAGCGCCGATCCTGCGCTGGCGCGAGGGCGACACGGTGA
The DNA here is from genome assembly GCA_964248015.1 of uncultured Rhodopila sp. Classification (GTDB taxonomy): domain Bacteria; phylum Pseudomonadota; class Alphaproteobacteria; order Acetobacterales; family Acetobacteraceae; genus Rhodopila. The sequence continues at coordinate 629 of CAXTXZ010000561.1, forward strand.
CGCTGGCCGTCACCAACACGTTGCGCGAAACCGGCTCGATCCACTGGCACGGCATCCGTGCGCCTTCGGCGATGGACGGGGTTCCCGGCCTGAGCTTCGCCGGCATCGCGCCGGGGGAAACCTTCACCTACCGCATCCCCCTGCATCAGAGCGGCACCTACTGGTATCACAGCCATTCGGGGTTTCAGGAACAGACAGGCCTTTATGGGGCGATCATCATCGAGCCGCGCGACGGCTACGCCCAGCCGTTCGACCGCGATTACGTGGTGCTGCTCTCGGACTGGACCGACGAGAACCCGGAGACGATCGTCAGCAACCTGAAATTCCAGAGCGACTATTATAACTTCCATCAGCGCACGGCCGGCACCTTCGCGGACGACGCCGCAAGTAAGGGCTTGGCCGCGACGGTTGCCGACCGTCTGGAATGGGGGCGCATGCGGATGAGCCCGACGGATATGCTGGATGTCCGCGGCGCGGCCTACACTAACCTGGTCAACGGGCAGCCGCCGGCGGCGAACTGGACGGCGCTGTTCAAGCCTGGCGAGCGGGTGCGCCTGCGCTTCATCAACGGCTCGTCGATGAGCATCTTCGACGTGCGTATTCCCGGCTTGGAGATGACGGTTGTCCAAAGCGATGGCAACGATATCTCGCCGGTCACGGTCGATGAATTCCGCATCGGCGCGGCCGAAACCTATGACGTGATCGTGCAGCCGAAGGAAGACCGCGCCTTCACGATCTTTGCACAGGCGCAGGATCGGACCGGCTTTGCTCGCGGCACCCTCGCGCCCCGCGCCGGCATGACGGCGGCGATCCCGGCGCTGGACCCCCGGCCGATGCGTAGCATGGCCGATATGGGCATGGCCGACATGGATCACGGGGCGATGTCAGGCATGAAAATGGATCACGGCTCCATGCCGGGCATGAAGATGGACGCCGGCGATATGGCCAGCATGCCGGGCATGCAGCACGGCGCGATGAGCGGCATGGATCACGGCTCGATGCCAGGCATGACGACGGATCAGGGTGCCATGCCCGGCATGAAACCCGGCTCCGGCGACATGGCGGGAATGAGCGGCACGCAAAGCAGCCCTTCCGCTGCCAGGTTAAGCGGCGTCGGCGTCGATAACGTCGCGATGATGCCGCAGGATCGTCTTGCCGAAGCCGGGGACGGCCTCGACGGCAACGGCCGCCGCGTCCTGCGCTACAGCGATCTGCGCGCCTTGAAGCCTAGCAGCGATCGAAGGCCGCCGACGCGCGAGATCACGCTGCACCTGACCGGCAACATGGAACGCTACATGTGGGGCTTCGACGGCAAGAAGTTCTCGCAGGCCGAGCCGATCCTGCTGGAGCGGGGCGAGCGCGTCCGCTTCGTGCTGATCAACGACACGATGATGGATCACCCGATCCACCTGCACGGCCTGTGGAGCGAGTTGGAAAACGGCCAGGACGACTACCGGCCCTACAAGCACACCATCCTCGTCAAGCCGGGGGAGCGCTTGAGCTACCTCGTCACCGCCGATGAGCCGGGGCGCTGGGCCTATCACTGTCACCTTCTCTACCACATGGAGACCGGCATGTTCCGGGAGGTGCGCGTCGCATGATCACCTCCCGCTTTCTTTGCTTGACGGCCGTTCTCTGCAGTCTTGCCTTTGCGGCCGGCGCGCAATCGCCGACCGCATCGACACCATCCAACCCGATGGCCGGCATGACCCAGGAGACCATGCCGCCGATGATGGATAACGGCATCTACGTCCACGCGCTGCTTGACCAGTTGGAGGGGCGCGTCGGGGGGCCGAACCCGGCCTTTCGCTGGGAAGGGCAGGCTTGGGCCGGCACCGATTACGACAAAATCTGGCTCAAATCCGAGGGCTTCGCGCGGAACGGCGGCCGGGTCGAGGATGGCCGGCATGAGCTGCTCTATGATCGTGCCGTCTCGCCCTATTTCGATGTGCAGGCAGGTATCCGGAGCGACCTGGACTCGAACCGCACCCGAAATTGGGCGGCGTTCGGCGTGCAGGGCCTGGCGCCGTTGTTCTTCGACATCGAGGCAACGGGCTATGTCAGCGATGAAGGACACCTAGCGGCGCGGCTGGCGGCCTCCTACGACCTGTTGCTGACGCAGCGCCTGATCCTGCAACCCGAGATCGAGGCGAATTTCTACTCGAAGGCCGATCGCGGCCGGCGAACCGGAACAGGGCTGGCGGACATCGACGCCGGCCTGCGGCTTCGTTACGAGATCAACCGCAAGTTCGCACCCTATTTAGGCGTCGCTTATGAAGGAAGATACGGCCAGTCCGCCTCCTTCGCCCGCGAGGAAGGCGACGCGACGCAAGGCGTGCGCTTCGTCTTCGGCATTCGGACTTGGTTCTGATGCGCCCGCTTCGGACGATAAGCCCTGCTGTTTGAGAGAAGACATTATGGATACCGTTGTTA
>CAXTXZ010000562.1:0-3059 GCA_964248015.1 uncultured Rhodopila sp.
CCTCACGCCGCGTAAACCGCCTCGACCGTGATCCTCACGCCCGGAGGATCAAGCCTGATTTCCCCCGCCGTCACGATCAGCGTGTCGATGCCCTCGCCATCAGGCCGCCGCCGATGATGAATGACCTGCGGGCGATCGGCCCAGAAAATCAGGTAGTGCCGCACCGACAGCACCCGAAAGTACCCCACCAGCTTACGCGTCAAGTCCACCTGCCTCGTGCTCGGCGACAACACCTCAACCACGATCACCGGGTCGGGCACCGCCACCCCGTCCCCTGGCAACGGCTCCCCGCACCGAACCAGCGCATCCGGCTCGAAATCGTTATCATCGACTTCAACTGGCACGCCGTCAGGATAGACCTCGCACGGCAGTGCGGCCGCCTCGACCGCCTGGGACAGCACCCTCCAGACCCGCGCTTTGCGCTTGGCATGACTCAGCCGCTCCGCCGCTATCCTTACAACCACTCCCTCAACCCGCTCAAAGCGCCCGCTCGGCTGCAACTCCGCCCACTGCCGATACGCTTCCCGCGACATCCGCTCGCCCACCCCAAGATCAACCGCCGCATCGGCCATCCGACCCTCCACCGCTGTCCCCAAATGATACGGCCGCTACCCATCCGGTTCAATTGTTCTTGCTTTGTCCAAACAAATTCGCTACATAACGCCGGAACACAGCATGAACGAAGGCGTCCAATGCATCCAGCCGCCATCACCGCCACCGTCCTGGAACGCATCCTCGCGTTCCTCGCGCCGATCTTCCTGGACGCCGCCGGCGGCAACAACGACACAGCCCGCGAAGCCGCCCGCTCCGCTCTCGCGTGCTACGACGCCCGCACCAACCGCGAACTTCGCCTTGCCGCGCTCGCCATCGCCTTCAGCTTCGGCGCCCTTGACGCACTCTCCAAAGCCGCGAACCCCGACCTGACCCTCAACCAGGTCATGCGCCTGCGCGGCAACGCCACCTCCCTGCATCGCTCCGCCGACAAGGCAGAGCGCGCCCTGGCGCAGGAACGCCAGGAACCAGACGAGCAGCCCGCGCCGGAACCCGATCTGCCAAGCAGCACCGCAACCCCCGATCTGGTGGCGTTCGCCAAGGCCGCCGCCCCGATGTCCCGCCAGCAACGCCGCTTCGCCGAGCGGCAGGCGGAAAAGCAACGGCAACGCCGCGCCGAGGAAGCCCGCAAGGCGCAGCGCCTCGCGCAACGCCGCGCGCACGATGCCATGCCGGCCGCCGCGCAGCGTTAACCAGCCGCTAACCCTTGCGCGTTATCCTCGCGGGCGGAACCACCGGAACGACAAGGCATGCGCCCACTGCTGTGGCTTGAGGATTTCAACGACCGCGCCCCCGAGCTACCCCCTGCCGAACAGCAAGCCGAAGACGTCACCGACCCGGACCTTGAGCCGGACGTTCAACCCGACCCTTGCGCCGAGGCCTGGTCGGACGGATTCCTCGCCGGTTCCCGCCTGAACCAGCAAAACACGCAGGAACCCGGCCAGGGCTTCGCGCTGGATTTGAGCAGGCGCCTGGCCGAAGTCGAAAAAAAGCTGGAAGCGATCGCCGACAACGCCGCCGTAGCGGTGGGCGGCCTGCTGATCGACATGCTCGCCGCCGCGCTGCCGGACGACTGGCCGGCCACCGTCGCCGAACGGCTTCACGGCATCGCCGAAGCCATCCGGCCGGTGTTCAGCCTGGAGCCGATGCTGCAAATCCACACCGATCCGCCGGGGGAAATCGCCTACCGGGATCTTCCCGGCTTTTACAAGATCCTGGAGGCATCCCAAGCCAGCGACTGGCCGCTCGGCACGCGCTGGCAGGTCCAAGCCGCCCCGGACCAAATCACCGACACGCTGAGAGCCGCCATCGCCGGTCCGGAATAAGCAACCCTGCCTCCCTGGCCTCCCGTTGGGCGTTCTGGCAAAATCACGCCAAACGTCCAGGGACAAACCATGCCGCACCTCACCCGCCGCGCCGCCGCCGCTGGCCTTCTGGCCCTCCCCGCGCTCCATAAGGCAAAAGCCGCCGATCCGATCCGCCTGCGCTGCTCGCTGGACACCGCTCCCAGCCACGGCCGCAACATCGCGATCGGCGATTACCTGGCAAAGCTGGAGGCCGCCTCGAACGGCCGCGTCAAGACCGAGCTTTTCGCCAGCGGCCAGTTGTTCGCCGACCTCAACGTGACCAAGGCGCTGATCCAGGGCCAGGTGGACATGGCCGCCCCCGGCACCTGGGCGATCACCAACTTCATCGCCGACTCCGACCTGTTCCAGCTTCCCGCCGTCTACGACCAGCCCATCGAGGTCATCCATCGCGTCACCGACGGCCGCGCCGGCGCCATGATCGCCTCCGAGATCGAGGGGAAGCTCCGCAGCCACGTCCTCGGCGCATGGATCGACAACGGCTTCAACAACTGGTTCACCACCCGGACGCCCCTGAACAGCCTCGCTGACCTCAAGGGCCTGAAGATCCGCAACTCCGGCGGCGCGGGCCAGTCCTGGCGCACCCGCTTCTTCGGCGGCCTGCCCAACGTGACCGCCTGGCCGGACGTGCCGCTGGCCCTGTCGCAAGGCACCTTCGACGGCCTGCTGACAACAAACGAGAGCATCGCCAGCGTGAAGCTGTGGGAAGCCGGCGTCCGCTTCAGCTTGCAGGACCACAACTCCTTCGCCGCCTACATCCCGATGGTCAGCAACACGTTCTGGAGCCAACTGACACCCGACCTGCAAGCCTTGATGAAGGATGTTTGGGCGCAAAACATCCCCGCCTACCGCGCCAGCATGGTGGCGGCGCAGGAACGCGCCCGCGCCGCGCTGGAAAGCCACGGCGTCAAGGTCATCGACATCGCGGCGGATCAGGCAACCGAAATCCGCGACCAGATGCTGAAGGATCAGGACCAGGTTGCCAAGGAACTGAAAATCAACCCCGAGATCGTCAAGTTGATGGCGCACGACATCGCCGGCACGGCCTGACCCCAGGCCGCGATCGTCCTGACTGGAAGCAGCCAGGGCGTGGGCCGTCGGCTCAAACAGAGCCAAGCCGGTGTCGCCTGGCACAGTCAGGGC
>CAXTXZ010000563.1:0-2719 GCA_964248015.1 uncultured Rhodopila sp.
GTGCTGGGCGCCATGGTCGCCGTGGTCGACATCAATCAAGGCGCAGCCGAGGCCCAAGCCGCGAAGGTCGGCGGCATCGGCATCGGCTGCGACGTGGCCGATGCGGCCTCGGGAGAGGCTGCCTTCGCCGCCGCCCAGGCAGCGCACGGCCCGGTCCGCATACTGGTGAATTGCGCCGGCATCGGCACGGCGGGGCGGATCGTCGGGCGGGATGGGCCGCTGAAGCTGGAGGCGTTCGAGCGCGTCGTTCGCGTCAACCTAATCGGCAGCTTCAACATGCTGCGGCTGGCGGCGACTATGATGGCGTCGGCCGAACCGCTGGAAGAAGCCGAGCGTGGGGTGATCATCAACACGGCGTCGATCGCGGCGTATGAGGGACAGGTTGGGCAGCCGGCCTATGCCGCCTCCAAGGGCGGCGTCGTCGGCATGACGCTGCCGGCGGCGCGGGAACTGTCGCGGGCCGGGGTGCGGGTGATGACCATCGCGCCAGGGTTGTTCCATACGCCGATGGTGGATGGGTTGCCGCCCGAGGTGCAGGCGAGCCTGGGTGCCGGCATCCCCTTCCCCGCCCGCCTTGGCCGCGCCTCGGAGTATGCGGAACTGGTCGAGCACATCGTGCGCAACCGGTTCCTGAACGGCGAGGTCATACGCCTCGATGGCGCGCTGCGCATGCCGCCACGGTAGGGCGCGACAGGCCAGCATCGAACAACAGGACGCAGCCAGTTTTTGCGATAGGCCACGCCTGGCCTTACTTTTTCCGGCATCACCCTCTACGCTGCGTCGCATCATCCACAGGAGCAGCCCATGGCGGGTCAGATCGAGGCGAAACTGGCGGAACTCGGAATCACCTTGCCGCTCCCGATGCCGCCGATCGCGAATTATGTGCCCTACGTCGTCACCGGCAACCTCGTTATTGTCTCGGGCCAGGTGCCGGCGATCGATGGCAAGATCGTGGTGACCGGCAAGGTAAGCTGGGGCGTTTCAACCGAGCAGGCCAAGGAAGCCGCTCGGCTGTGTTTCATCAACGTGCTGGTGCATCTCAAGGCAGCCTGCGGCGGCAACCTTGACCGGGTGAAACGCGTTGTCCGCCTCGGCGGCTTCATCGCCTCCCCTTCTGAGTTCACCCAGCAGGCGTTGGTGATGAATGGCGCCTCGGATCTTGCCGTCGCCGTGTTTGGGGATGCTGGTCGCCACGCCCGCACCACGATCGGCGTTCCGTCCCTGCCCGCCGATGCCTCTGTTGAAGTCGAGGGCATGTTCGAAATCGAATAGGGTGATCGCATGCCTGACGGATTGGCCACGCTGACCCTGACGCTGCACGCCAGGATCGCGGAGATTGGTGCCGCGGACTGGGATGCCTGCGCGGGCGAAGGCAACCCGTTCGTCAGCCATGCTTTCCTGAGCGCTTTGGAAGACAGCGGATCGGCTAATGCCCGCACCGGCTGGCTGCCCCAGCACGCCGTCCTGCGCGGCGAAAACAACCGGATCGTCGCCATAGTGCCGATGTACGCGAAGTCGCACAGCTATGGCGAGTACGTCTTCGACCACGGTTGGGCAAATGCCTTGGAACGGTCAGGCGAGCGCTATTATCCCAAGCTGCAGGCCGCGGTGCCATTCAGCCCGGTTCCAGGGCCTCGGCTGCTGCGTCGCCCGGACGGCAACGTGCCCATCGCCGCGTTGGCCAACGCCCTGGAGCAAGCCTGCCAGTCGCTTGGCGTGTCATCTGTGCATGTAACTTTTTGCACCAATGAAGAGTGGAGCGGCCTGGGCGACGCCGGCTGGCTCAAGCGCATCGGCATGCAGTTCCACTGGGAGAACGAGGGTTACGCCGATTTCGAGGGGTTCCTGGGCGCTTTGTCATCACGCAAGCGCAAAGTGCTGCGGCGCGAGCGCCGCGATGCGAACGCCGCGGGGTTGACCTTCCATGCGCTGTCCGGCGCCGACATAACCGAGCGGCATTGGGACGCGTTCTACGGTTTCTACCAGTCCACCGTGGACCGCAAATGGGGTTCCGCCTATCTGACCCGCCGCTTCTTCTCGTTGTTGGGCGAACGGCTGGGCCACAAGGTCGTGTTGATGTACGCTGAGAATGCCGGCAAGCCGGTCGCCGGCGCCCTCAACTTGGCAGGATCGGAAGCCCTGTACGGCCGCAACTGGGGCTGCCGGGGTGACTGGCCGTTCCTGCATTTCGAGCTGTGCTACTACCGTGCCATAGACTGGGCCATCGCGCACGGCCTGAAACGCGTCGAGGCCGGCGCGCAGGGGCGTCACAAGATCCAGCGCGGCTACTTGCCGAAGCATACCTACTCCGCGCACTGGCTCGCTCATAAAGGTCTGCATCGCGCGGTGGCCAACTTCCTCATCGAGGAGCGTGCCGGGATAGAGGCTGAAATGGCCGCGCTGGCGGAGGAGTTGCCGTTCCGCAATAATGCGGATGACTGAACGCCCGCGCCACGGTTCGGCTGCGGCAATGTGGCGCCGGCGCGGGTTACAGGGCTAGGCCATACTTGACCCCGACCGTTCTGACGAACATATAGCGCCTCCTGCGCCTGGGGGTCCGGTGGCAGAGTGGTGATGCATCGGACTGCAAATCCGCGGATGCCGGTTCGATTCCGGCCCGGACCTCCAACTTCAGCCACCCTGTCCCTTGGCGTCAGCCTCACGGAGACTCATCCTCTTGGAAGACAAGAGGCGGGATTTCCTGGTGGCGGCCCTGTAA
>CAXTXZ010000563.1:2729-3058 GCA_964248015.1 uncultured Rhodopila sp.
GCCGTGATCTTCCTGGCTTGCGGATGCCGACTCGCATCCAAGCAAGCTGTCACTTCCCTGCCAAGGATTTATGTCATCAATACGAAACAACCTAGACCGCGATCGTCCTGACCGGAAACAGGCAGGGCATGAATCGCCCGTCGAAATAAGCTGGGCTGGCACCGCCTGACACGCTCAGAGCAATAAAGGTCTAGGGATTGTGGACGAAGTGTTAGTTGTCCACAGGAATCTCCCTCTCAGCCAGATTCCGTCATTGCCACGCCACTTCCTGCCGCCTACCCTATTTAGTAGAGAGGCTGCTCAAGGAACCTGCATATGGTATGGAATGA
>CAXTXZ010000564.1:0-3056 GCA_964248015.1 uncultured Rhodopila sp.
CTGGTTGAGCCGGCGCTGCTCGGGTTCATTCTGCTGGTTGCGCTGCTTGCCTGCTTTCTTGTGCTGCGCCAGGCGCACGCGCTTGACGTGCTGCGGCTGCTGCTTGAGCAGACGCAGGCGGGGCTGCGGGCCGAAAACGAAACCACGCGGATCGCCTTGCGCGCCGCGGAAACCGCCGGGACAGAACGGCTGTCCGCCTTGCAAGGGGTCGTCGGCCTGGGAGCGGAGCAGACGCGGACGGCCCTGGCGCATGGGCAGCAGCGCATGGCGGAACAGTTCGGGACGCAGTTCGACACGGTGCGCCACCTGCTGGACGTGAAGCTGCGCGAGTTGCGCGAAAGCAACGATGCTCGGCTGGGCGAGATCCATAGGACGGTCAACGAGCAACTGCATGCCGCCGTGGAAAAGCAGATGGGGGAAAGCTTCAACCGGGTGATCGACCAGTTCACCGCCGTGCAGAAGGCGATGGGCGACGTGCAGGCGGTGACGGCGCAGATCGGCGACATCAAGCGGCTGTTCAGCAACGTCAAGACGCGCGGCGGCTGGGGCGAGACGCAGGTGCGGGCGATGCTGGACGACATCCTGCCGCCCGGCGCGTACGAGACCAACAAGCGCGTGCGGCCGAGCAGCGATGAGTCGGTGGAGTTCGCCGTCATCATGCCGATGCGCGGCGAGAGCCGGCCGGTGCTGTCAATCGACGCGAAGTTTCCGGTGGAGGATTACGAACGCCTGCTGGCGGCGTCCGAGGCGGGCGATGTCGAGGCGGAACGCCTTGCGACCCGCGGGCTGGAGCGGCGGGTGCGGGATGAGGCGCGCAAGATCGCGGCGAAGTACATCGTGCCTCCGGTCACGGTGGAGTTCGCGATCCTGTACCTGCCGACCGACGCGCTGTATGCCGAGGTGGCGCGCATTCCCGGCCTGGTGGACGCGATCGGCCGCGAGTGCCGGGTGCTGCTGATGGGCCCGACGCTGTTTCCAGCCTTGTTGCGGACGATCCACCTGGGTTTCGTGACCCTGGCGCTGGAGCACAAGGCGGACCAGATCCGCGACCTCCTGGGCGCGACGCGCACCGAGATGCTGAAGATGGACGACGTGCTGGAGCGGCTGGGCAAGCAGGCCGGGACAATGTCCTCGACGATCGAGAGGGCGCGGGCGCGGACGCGCGCAGTGGGGCGCAAGCTGCGCGGCGTGGAGCAGGTCGATCCGGCGCAGGCGGAAAACCTGCTGGAACTGGCGGGGCTAACGGGATTGGCCGGGTCCGGCGATCTGGAAGAAATTGACGCAGAATCAGGTTGTTAGCGGGCTGTTCCTGTGCGCCGGGGCGGTATCGCCGGTAACCGTTGCGCCGGAAATTTTCTCTATCTTGATCTCCGTGTGCGATTTTGGTCGATTCGCTATGGGCTAAACCCACATCTGCCGATATAGTGCAATAGCCTGATTTGAAGGTCTGTGAGGGATATGCAGGGCTGTGCGGCTTGCCTGTCTTTCCTGGTCCGCTAACGGGAGCAAACCGGTGGACGCCGCCCTAACGGGTTTCGTCCGTCATGAACAACGCATATGGTAATAGGGACGATCTTCTCTTGAACATGACCAACCGCGGCCGCGGACGCCCAAGCCGGCGGCGCGGCTTCGACGATGACTTCGCCTTTGATCGTGCTCCGCCCGGCGACATGCCGCGGACCCCACCATCATGGCCCTCCTCGGCGGGTTTCGGACCCGAGCACGACGCGACCGTCAAGTGGTTCAACCCTGAGAAGGGGTTTGGCTTCGTGGCTTTGTCCGACGGCTCCGGCGATGCGTTCCTGCACGCCAACACCCTTAATCAGTCTGGTCATAGCGCCGTCAGCCCAGGGGCGACCCTGCGGGTGCGCATTGGCCAGGGGCAAAAGGGCCGGCAGGTGTCAGAGGTTCTCTCGGTGGACGAGAGCACCGCGACGCCGTCCGCCGGCCGTGGAGCCGGGGCGGGTGCCGGCGGCCCGTCCCGTGGGCCATCAGGTGGCGGTTTTGGTGGACCTGGGGCGGGCGGCGCGCCCCGGCGTGGCGCTCCGACCGGTCCTTCCGTTGAGATGCAGGGTATCGTGAAGTGGTACAATGCAACGAAGGGGTTTGGCTTCGTCGCACCGGCTGAAGGCGGCAAGGACGTGTTCGTGCATGCCTCGGCGTTGCAGCGCGCTGGCGTGATGCAACTTGCCGAAGGGCAGACGATCTGGATGGATGTGGTTCAGGGTGCCAAGGGGCCGGAAGCGGCCTCGATTCGCACGGACTGAACCGGGGACGCTTGCCGTGACTTGAAGAACCCGACGCGGTGAATGCCGTGATCGGGTTCTTTGCTGTTGAAGCGATATCAGGCATCCTGCCCACCCATTCAGGAGAACGCCAATGGCTCCCGTTGTCGCGGTTATCGCACCCGGTATGATGGGCAGCGCCGTCGCCGCGCGCCTTACTCAGCATGGCGTGACGGTCAGGACGCTGCTGGCGGGCCGGTCCAGGGCGACTCTTCTGCGCGCCGAGGCAGCCGGCATGACGGACGCCAGCCTGGCGCGGATTGCCGAGGCGGACTTCATCCTGTCGATCGTGCCGCCGGGCGAGGCGGTCCTGCTGGCGGAGCAACTGGCCCCTGCCCTGCTCTCGGCGGCGCGCAAGGCCATCTATGTCGACTGCAACGCTGTCAGTCCGCAAACCGTGTCGCATATTGATCGGATCGTGCGGGAAACCGGCGCCGCTTTCGTCGATGGCGGGATCATTGGCCCGCCACCCGAGCCGGACTCGCGCAAGACGCGGATCTATCTGTCAGGCCCGGAGGCGGCGAAAGTCGCCGTGCTTGAGCGGCATGGGTTGTCCATGCCGGTGCAGCCGGGGCCGGTCGGCGCCGCCTCTGCCATGAAGATGTCGTATGCCGGGATCACCAAGGGTTTTACCGCACTGGGCGCGGCGATGATGCTGGCGGCGACGAGGGCCGGAACGGCGGAGGCGCTGATCGCGGAAATGAGTGTCAGCCAGCCGGCGCTGCTGCAGTGGCTGACAAGCCAGATGCCGAAGATGCACGGCAAGGCGTA
>CAXTXZ010000565.1:0-3048 GCA_964248015.1 uncultured Rhodopila sp.
AGGCAACGCGCCGCGCGGTTTCGCTTACGCCCTCAAGGCAGCCACGGCCAGCGGCCGGTATGGGTTGATCGCCGAGATCAAGAAAGCCTCGCCGTCCGGCGGCCTCATCCGGCCGGACTTCGACGCGGAGGACATCGCCCGCGCCTATCAGGCGGGCGGCGCGACCTGCCTGTCCGTGCTGACGGAACGCAAGCATTTCGGGGGCGAACCGGCGCACCTGAAGGCCGCCCGCGCGGCGGTGCCGCTGCCGATCCTGCGCAAGGACTTCATCCTCGATCCCTGGCAGGTCTACGAAAGCCGGGCGATGGGGGCGGACTGCATATTGCTGATCATGGCGGCGCTGTCCGACGCCCAGGCGCGGGAGCTGGAACAGGTCGCGCAAACCCTTGACCTCGACGTGCTGGTGGAAGTGCACGACCGCGAGGAACTCGACCGGGCGCTCATGCTGGAAACATCCCTGATCGGCATCAACAACCGCAACCTCAAAACCTTGAGGACCGATCTTGCGGTGACCGAGGAGCTTGCGCCCCTTGTCCCGCTCGACCGCTTCCTGATCGCCGAAAGCGGCATCCGCGACACCGGCGACCTGCGCCGCCTGTCCGCCGTCGGACCTAACTGCTACCTGGTGGGCGAAAGCCTGATGCGGCAGCGGGACATCGCGGGCGCGGTGCGCGACCTTCTCGGCGACGGCGCCTAGGGCAGCGCCCGGTGAGCGGCTTCACCCACTTCGACGCCGCCGGCAACGCGGCGATGGTCGATGTCTCCGGCAAGGCGGTCACCGCGCGGACCGCCACCGCCCGCGCCCGCGTCGTCATGCAGCCAGCCACCCTCTCCATGATCCAGGCCGGCTCCGCCAAGAAGGGCGACGTCCTCGGCGTCGCTCGGCTTGCCGGCATCATGGGGGCGAAGCGCACCGCCGACCTGATCCCCTTGTGCCACCCGCTGCCCATCGCCTCGGTCAAGGTCGACCTGGAAGCCGACGCCGAAGCCCACGCGATCGACATCATCGCCACCGTCCGCACCACCGGCCAAACCGGCGTGGAGATGGAGGCGCTGACCGCCGCCAGCGTCGCCGCGCTGACCGTCTACGACATGTGCAAGGCGGTTGACCGCTCGATGCGGATCGAGGGCCTGCGCGTCACCCACAAAGCCGGCGGCAAGTCAGGGGATTTCTCGCAGGATTAGTGCCCGACCCTCAATCCATCTTTGTTTTCGCTCTGCATCTGGCCAGAAACTGCATCCACACACTATTGCCATGGTTCGGCTTGTCCGGCCACCTATCGCCGGCCCTTGCGAGCAAGACGCCCATATGAACCTCTCCACGGAAGCAGATCGCCGGAAAGCCAACAGGTTCGGAAGGCGCCGTTTTGTTTCAGCGACAATGACCCCTGGCGCGGCGCAGTCGGAACCGGGCTGTGCCGCGCCATAGTCGTTGTCGTGCTTCGTGGGCATGAAAGCTGCGTGCCAGATGCAGCCTCTTACGCTGTTCGCTCTTCCTCGGCAATTTCATGATCAAGCTGGAATTCTATGACGGCGGGATGCTTTCGGCCTTTACCTTCAGCAATGCCCTTGCCAATGAATTTCATGCACAGCTCACGCTTCTTGTCTTTATCGACACACGGCGATGGAAGCGCTTCCTCCAGCAGGTTTCGGGCGATGTGCTTATAAGCTTCGCGGATCCAGCCAGTACGGGACGCGGTGCGCGGTTTCCCTTTGACCGCTCCCACCGCGAGCGACGCAAGCCGTTTGGCTGCGATGCGCTGCTCTTCATTAAGAAGCATGTCGCTGCGCAGCCAGTGATAAACACCCGCCACCACGGTTGCTGGATAGTGCGGATACTTGCCTTCACATGACAGAGCGTCCGTCTGACGTAATCTTGCCAACCTAGAGCAAATCGCAGATTAGTTGAGACGGACATAGCCGCAGTGCCTGAAGTATCCTGAGGCATCCTGTGCGGTGATGCTGTCCAAAGCGGGACCAAGCGCCTGTTCGAGCGCAGCGACGGTGCGTGCGGCGACCCGGCGCAGGCCTGACTTGACCTTGGCCCAGCCAGGCTCGATCGGGTTGAGGTCCGGGCTGTAGGCGGGCAGAAAGCGATAGGCGAAGCCAGACCCATCAAGCACCGCCTGCACCTGCCCCGTCTTGTGGGCACGCAGGTTGTCCATCACCAGCACGGCATCGGGCTTGCGCTGGCGCAACGCAGGCAGCAGCACCTGTTCAAGGCAGGCGGCGAAGATGGCGCCGTCGGTGGCCGCCTCGATGCTCATCGCCGCGATCATGCCGTCCATGCCGATGGCGCCAAGCACGCTCAGCCGTTTCCAGTTCCCAAAGGGGACGCTGGCGTGCGCCCGCTGGCCTTTTGGACTGCGGCCATAACGGCAAGCCATGGTGGTCAGCACGCCGCATTCGTCGAGGAACACCAGGTGCTGCGGCGCGATGTCGCCAACCCCAGCCGGGCCTGTGCGCCACGTGGCCCGCGCCTGGGCGATATCCTCGCGGTCTTGCTCAGCCGCCCGGACGCTGCGTTTCTTTCACGTCCAGTCGAGCCGCCGCAGCGTCCGCCCGACCGTCCAGGGATGCACCCGCACACCGGTTTCTTCCGCCAGGCGGTCCCGGCACTCGGCCAGGGTCAGGTGGTTGTTCCCCTCCAGCAGGCGCCGCAACGCCGCCTCAACCTCGCCATGGATCACCGGCTTGGGACCGCCGATCATCGGCTTGGCGCTGCGCCGGCCCTCATGACGCGCCGCCGCCCAGCGATACACCGTGGCACGGCCAACCATGAACCGCTCCGCAACCGCCTCCGGTGCTTCACCCGCTTCAACCGCGGTCAGCACACGTTCGCGTAAATCTGTCGAGTAGGATCCAGGCATCAATACCTCCTCCCCCTCATATGGGATCAGACATCTCAACCTGCACGCGATTTGCTATAGGTCCAACCGGCGGCGCGTTGCCCTCACAGCGGAAAGCGCTCTCTATAGGCCTGGGGCGGCACGGCCAGGATACGCATGAAGCTGCGCCGCATGGTGGCCTCCGAGCCGAAGCCGCAGT